>DDIP01000080.1 GCA_002338605.1 Proteobacteria bacterium UBA1847
GCGCTCCTGCAACACGCGCAACAATTTGACCTGCATCGAAAGGCTCATGTCACCGATTTCATCGAGGAACAGCGTACCGCCTTCGGCCAGTTCAAAACGACCGGTGCGCGAGGCGATGGCGCCTGTAAATGCGCCTTTCTCGTGACCGAAAAGCTCGCTTTCCAGCAAGTCCGGCGGAATCGCGCCACAATTAAGCGGGACAAAGGGCTTGTCAGCCCGATCGGACAGCTCGTGAATGGTCCTTGCAACCAGCTCCTTGCCAGTACCTGACTGCCCGGTCACGAGAACATTGGTATCGAAGTCAGCTACCTGTTCGATGAGTTGTCGCACACCGCGTATGGATGGCGAACTACCGGTCAGGCGTTGACGGCGATTCTTGCCCTGGTAGCGTTCGGCGCGCTGCAAGAGCCGCAGCAATTGTGAGCGTCGAAGCGGCAGGTCCAGTTCCCAGCTACGGCCATCCGCCAGCTCGGGTCGGGACTGGATGGCATCCGGGAAACACAGCATCGGCACGCTAACGCGGTTCAGCCGATAATCGCAGGCAGCGTCTGCCAGCTTGCTTTGCTTGCCAAGTGAGCCCACGACAATGGCGATTTCGTCACCGGCATTCAGGTTATTGAGGTCACGGTCCTGACCGGCGACAACGGGTTCGTAATTGAGGTATCTGAGGCACCGGCCGAATTCCACCGCCCGGCGGTCATCCGAATCCAGTATCAATACCTGGCCATTCGTTGCCTTTTGATCGCTCATGCCTGCCCTCGCCCTTACGTCGTATCATTCGACTGAGTGCAGCATAAACCGTCAAAACGACCGGATTTGTGACCGATATCACAAATAGAGACTTATTTAACGTAATGGGGAGTCTGGGGCACGGCGTTCCGGCTGGCCATAGGCGCGCGTCGCTACCTGTCCGCGACGAATCTCCGACAACTTCTCAGCCACCTCGCCACGGGATACCAGGACCTTGATCTGCAGCCGTTCAAGACAATGGCCGATACTGACAATCGCCGCCTGCCGCTCATCAATCGGGATTTCCAGCAAGACGTTTCGCAAGCGTGCGGCCAATTGTTCGATGCGACTCCATTCGCCGCTATCCGCGAGTGACTCCATTCGCGCGACGATGTCCATCGCAAGATCGGCCGGGCGTGCATTTACAGATGCTTGGTTTGCAGCCATGATTTTTCCTCCTGACGTATCGTCAATGAAAGCTTGTCGCTCGTGCCTGGTCGACTACCCCTCGACGCCCGCTCCGGTCGCGGCAATGACTTCGGGATCATCCGCGATCGCATCCCAGGCTTCCTTGAGTTCCTGCATCAAGCCATAAACTTCATCGAGAATTGACAGGTCATCGTCCAGGTTGGCCTGCAGCAGGCGGCGCATCATGTACGCATATAGCGCATCGAAGTTTTCCGACATGCGTTTGTTCGCTTTATGATTAAGGCTCACCTGCAAACCATTGATGACACTGATGGCGTCACCGATAGCTTTACCCTTGCGATCAACTTCCTGGCGTTCCATGTGACCGCGAGCAAAATTGATGCGACTCAGTGCATGCTCCATCATCATCTGGATCAGCCGGTGTGGCGACGACTCGCCAACCGTGCTGGTCGTACCGATCTGCCGGTATTCTCGTAAAGCATCATTTCCGCTCGTTGTATACATTACCTATCCTTGAGTATTTAGCCGCCGCGATTGCTCGTCGCGCCGGGAAGGTTGGCCAGTTGCTGGGACAGGAAGTTACTCGTCGTCGACAGCTGCGCGAGCAGCGAATCGAGCGCATTGAACTGCCGCAGCAATCGGGTCTCGAGTGCCAGCAGGCGATCGTTGAGTGCTTCGCGATCGTCGGTGATGCCATCGATCTGGGCAGTCAGACCCTGTGTCCGCGATTCAATAATCCCATCGGATTGCAGGAAGCCATCTGTCAGCTCGTACAATCGCGTCGCAAAACCGTCAGTCGTTGAAAAAAGTTGCCCGAATCTAACAAAGTCGTCAGCCAGTACTTCGCTCAGCCGCGCGTCGTTGACTGACAGCTTGCCATCGAGTTGCAGCTCTATGCCGACTTCGCTCAACGTCGAAAACGATGCATCAAGGTCGTTGACCGCCGTACTCATCTCGCGTCGTATCTGGTCGCGAATACCGCGTATGGTCGAATCGCCGAGTAACGGCGCGGCCTGTTCGCTTTCCGAATTGTAAGCGGTCAGCGAATCAATGGTCGTTATCATATCGTTGTAGGCCGAAACGAAATCTTCGACCAGTGTCTTGGCCGCACTGCTGTCGTTTGCGACCAGCAGCGATTCGCTGCTGCCGCCGCTATCGCTGAAAATCGAAATTGTCACACCCTGTACAGCACCGGTGAAGGTGTTGCCGGAACTCATTACGTCGAGGCCATCGATTCGGATCAGGGCATCCTGGGCCGGAATCGATTCCGTCATCGATACCAGGCTGTTCGCCGGATCATACTCGAGCGCCGCCAGGCCGCCGTCACCACCTGCCTGGGTAACGGTCAGTGTGTTCTCGGAACCGGTCCCGTCAGACGTGAGAATGAGGTAGCTACCGCTGTCGGCATTGACGACAGTGGCCGAGACGCCCGGGTTGCTGTTCGATGAGTTTATTGCATCGCGAATACCGGCGAGCGTGTTGTTCTCGGTCGTAATATCGAGAATCATTCTTGAGGCACCGACATCAATGGTCAGTGTGCCAACGCCGACAACTGCATCAGCGTCAGTAAAAGCACCGGAGGTGAGTTTTTGTGAGGTTGCCGTTTGCACGACCTCAAGCGCGTACTGTGCCGGTACGGCATTCGTGCCGGCCGTCACGCTGAACACGTCTTCGTTACTCGACGTGGCTTTGCGTACCAGGAATTTCTCGGGCGACTTCATCGCCTCCAGTTTGTCGCGGACGCCGGACAGCGCGGATTTCAGACTCCCGAAGGCCGACAGTTTTGCCTGGGCCCTGCTCTCTTTCAGCCCGAGTCTGGTGTCCAAGGGTTGACCCTCCGCAGCGACAAGCTGCTGTACGATTCCGCCAATGTCCAGGCCGGATCCGATTCCCGATGAAATAATACTTGCCATAGCTCAGTCTCGATTTGCCTTCGTTGAGGGTCTACAGGTTCCTGTGTTACAAGATCCATGCCAGATTGCCTCGCCCCGCTGCCCGAACGACAACCTAGACCTGCTTGTCGTAGAGCCTTAGGGCCACTTCGCCCAATTCAGAGACGTAGGTTTTGGCGTTTTCCGGTGGAATTTGCCGAATAATCTCGCCAGTCTCTCGATCCAGGACCTGGATAACCGAACGACCGCTTTCCATATCCACCCTGAATCGCAAGTCTCGACCAATCGTCTGGCTGGCGATATTCAGCTCTCGAGCGAGTCCTTCGAGGTCCGGTTTCGGCGGCACCGGCAATTTGTTGCCGCGTTTCGCCTCGTCGTTGCCGGTCTTTGCCCTGTCTGGCGCGGGACTCAGCACCGCATACGAACCCGTTCGTGCAGAGACCTGATTTGTGTCCTGAGAAGACATGCAAATTCCCCTCTAAACTTCGATCCCATTGGGAGGCAGCATCCCTGCCGCCTCCCGTCGGGGGGTTTATCTCATCGCTTACTGCAGCAGACTCAAGGCAAGCTGAGGCTGTGCATTCGCCTGTGACAGTACGGCAACGCCGGCCTGCTGCAGGATCTGTGCTTTTGTCAGTGCTGCGGTTTCTGCAGCAAAGTCAGCATCCTGGATCCGGCTGCGCGAAGCAGACAGGTTCTCGGATACCGCTTGCAGGTTTGCGATAGTTGATTCGAAGCGATTCTGGATAGCACCGAAGCTGGAGCGAAGGTCGCTAACAACGGTGAGTGCAGAATCGATTCGGTTCATTGCCGTTTCAGCGTTGGCAACGCTCAGTACGTCAACACCTTCCAGTGTGCCCGCATCTTTTGCGATGGTGGCACCCTGACCAATGTCAGCGAACTGGCCGGTCATCGTAATGTTGTCGGCCGCAGACAAAGTCATTGTGCCGCGAACGATGCCTTCCGATGCCGTATCGATACCCGTACCTGTCAGCGTTGCGCCTGTGCCCTGCGTCAGCACTTCCGTGATGTCGGTATTGCGACCGTCAACCGAAGTGAACGTCAGGTCCGTACCACTGACTGATGCAGAAACACCGGTCTGTGACGAGAACAGGTTAACCTGGGCTGCAACATCCGATGCTGTCAGCGAGCCACCCGCTGCGATATTGTCAGCGCCGCTGAATATCGCGGTGCCGTTAATCGTCAGGTTGTAGGTACTCGTTGCGGCTGCCGATGCGACCGTACTGAACGTTCCTGTGTGCGAGTTGGTCGCCGTAGCGGTCAGACCAGCAACACTGGCGTTGTTGACTGCACGGACTTTCGCGTAGGCACTATCAGCTTCCTGGCCATTCTGCGTACCTGCAACCGAAGCGCCAACACTAACGGCAGCGCCGTTACCAACTGCAATCGTCAGGCCGTTATCGGTCAGGGCATTCGCCGTGACTGCGGTACCCGTCGCACTTGCGATCTGGCCAATCTGGCTGGACCGCATGCCGGTTGTCAGGTTTACAGCGATCGTTTCACCAACGTTCGCACCAACCTGGAACTGCGCGCTGCCGAACGTACCATCAAGAACCTTTCGGCCGTTGAATGACGTCTGGCTGGCGATACGCTCAACCTCAGCGATACGCTGCTGCACTTCCGCGTTCAATGCAGAACGGTCAGAACCGGAGTTCGTTGCGTTGGCTGACTGAACCGCCAACTCACGAATTCGCTGCAGGTTGTTGGTTAGCTCACCCAATGCACTTTCTGCGGTCTGTGCCAGCGAGATACCGTCACTTGCGTTCCGGACCGCCTGGTTGATACCACGGATCTGTGTAGTGAAGCGCTCGGAAATCGCAAGACCTGCCGCGTCATCCTTCGCACTGTTAATTCGCAGGCCAGTAGACAGCCGTTCCAAAGACTGATTTAGCAAACCTTGCGAACGATTCAAATTACGTTGCGCATTAAGCGATGCAACGTTGGTATTAATCGTCTGTGCCATTTTAAAGCTCCTGTTAATCGAAAAGTCCGGTCTGCTAAAGCTGCCGGAAGTCATTTACGGCCACGAAATCCATTCAAGACCACCGTTCGAGTAGGTTATCGGTCGGATCGGACAGATCTTTAGGATTGATTGAGCGCTGCGATAAACTTGCCCGGGCGGGCACCGGCAGCAGTTCGCCAAACTTTAACGGCGATGTCGAAACTTGTGACGCGTCACACTAAATGTCAGCACGATCGACGCGAGCACCTAGAAATAATTGAACAACGACAGCGATTGCGTACGAATGAAGGATTGCTGCGCGGCTTCAAGCGTTGTCGATTCCATACTGAGGCGAGAGATCGCTTCAGCATAATCAAGGTCCTCGATACTTGCGAGCGTGTCCTGGTACGACAAGGCAAATGCACCGTTGTTGTCGAGCTGGCTCTCGATCGATGAGAGTCTGGACCCGACCTGAGTGCGAACATCAAGAATATTGCCGATCGCCTGGTCGAGGTTAAGAATGCCGATATTGATAGCATTGCTTTGTGCAGCTCGCATCGGGTCGTTCGAGACCCCCAGCTCGACTGCTGCAATGATCTGGCTGACGGCCGAGAACATGTCCTGATTGCGACTTGGTGCCAGGTAAAACTCGTCGCCACCCTGTGGCGCGCCATTCAGCGAGAATTCCACGCCATTGAAGGCAATCGTGCCGCCCGGCTGGAAGGTACCCGTCGAAACGACGGCTGCGGACGAATCCAGCACATCATAACTGCTGCCATCAACGAAGCGTATCGTGTACTGGTCGGGCACCCAGGCCGTCGGATCCGTCATGCTGCTCGCGCCGATAACTCCCGTCCCGGCATTTGCACCGCTATTTGCGAGACTGAACGTTCCGTTGCCGTCGGGAATCGTGAAAAACACTGCCGCGCCTGAATCGCCGTCTGCGACCTGTCGGCCCTCGCCGATCTGAATCAGTCGCTGTCCCTGGTCACCGTTATACGAAAAATTCGAACCGCTTCGTGACACAGGCTGTGTATCTGTTTGGTTGCCGGAAAAGAGATAACTTCCATTACCGTCTTTCTGATTCGCGAGTTGCACGAGCTGGTCGAGCTGTTGCCTGAGCTCCACGCCGATCAGCTGCCGGGATTCGTTGCTTTGCGTTGCATTGTTCGCCTGCAGAGCAAGCTCGCGAACCCGTTGCAGCACGTTGTTCACGGAGTTCAGGGCAGCTTCCTCCTGCGACAGGCGATTCACGGCGATGCCGGAATTGCGATCAAACTGTGTGAGGCGACCGATAGCCTCGCGCATTTCCAGCGCGCGTGAGGATGCAATCGGGTCGTCTGACGGCGTCAGTATGCGACGCCCGCTGGATATCTGCCGCTGCGTATGGTCCAGCGCCGACTGCAATTTCTGCATCATGCTGAGGCCCTGCAAATACGAACCGCGCGTCGAAACTCTCATGCTATCTCCTGGTCGCGTTCAGCAAGCTGTCAAACAGGGTGCTGGCAACGCTGACGACCTGTGCAACCGCCTGGTATGCCTGCTGGAATTTGATCAGGTTGGCCGCTTCCTCATCAAGGTTAACGGCCGAAGTGGACAACACTGCATCTTCCGCGTTTTTCAGAACCACACCTTGCGCCTCAAGATTTGACTGAATCTGGTGAGTCGCTGAGCCGACTTCTGATACGAGTCGACCGTAATTTTCGTTGATACTGATTGTGCCGCCGTCGAGTATGCCTACCGATTGAACTCCGGCCATCAGCAGGCCGTTGGCATTGTCGCCGGACGCGCCGTAATTGGCTTCGACCGTGAACTGGTCGCCAACCGCCGGTACGCCATTTATCGTTACCGAACTGCCGTTTATCACGATCGGCGTGCCGTCCGAATACGCAAAACTGCCAGCGCCGTTGATGCTGTAGGTCGTCGGACTCGTGAATTCAATCAGCGCGCTGCCAAGCAGCCCGGGGTCAGCCGCGTCGACGACCGATGTTGCACTGATATTTGCACTGCCAGTGTTCGCGAACGATGCCGAACTTCGCGTCGGTGAAGCCAGCGCGATCGCCTGCGGGTCAGTCACGATGCTCCTCAGTGAACCTGCGGCATTGTGGCTTGAGCGCAGCAATTGCCGATCGCCCGCGGCCGGCGTGCCGGCCACGACGATACTCATGCCATCGGCA
>DDIP01000406.1:0-914 GCA_002338605.1 Proteobacteria bacterium UBA1847
TGGCTGCGATGGAAGGGCTGTTTGATGAACTGCCGGAGCAGCAGGTAAGTGAGGCGATGGCCAGTATTCGTTCCGCCGCGCATGATCAGTTGCAGGCAGTTGATGAACGCATCCGCGGAAACCAGCCTTTGCGCCCGGAAGATCATGCGCAGATTATCGCAACGGCACGCGCGGCGCTGTCGCCCGGCAATCTGTCGGCCAGCCGGCAGACAAGCGCAAACGAGGGTAATGATGGCTCAGACGCTTGAAACGCTGTCTCGCCACCGCGATACGCTGACCAGTATTCGGGGCATCGTTCGTACGATGAAAACGCTGTCGGCTATCAACGCGACACCCTACGAGCATGCCGCGACCGCGATTGAGGCCTATCACCGGACAATTCTGGAGGGTTTTTCAGCGTTTGCCTACCGGACCGGCGAGATTGCCTTGCGATCGGACGATACAGCCGGGCATCTGCTGGTGGTTTTTGGTTCCGATCACGGGCTCTGTGGTAACTACAATGAAATACTGGCGCAGGCCGTGAAACAACACTGCCTGATGCTGACAGACAGGAAGCCACGCCTGTTGTGTGTCGGCGTCCGGATGCACGATGCACTGATCTCGCAGAACTTGTCGCCCGAGCACGTTCTGCTGCCACCGGCCTCCGCCGAAGGCATCGGTCGCCTGGCAGGGAATATTGTCACCCGACTGGATATCATCAACCGTGACCAAGCCTTGTATCGCATCGCCGTTACCCTGGCGTTTACGCAGCGTGGTCAACAGCACCTGAGAGAACCGGTCACCCAGGTGTTGTTGCCATTGGCGCCGGCCCTGCTCCGGCGCGACAGGCGCTGGCATTCGCGCACCCTGCCAGACTACAGCATGGCTCCGGATGCCCTACTGGCCTCGCTGATCCGCAGCCATATTTTCGCCAG
>DDIP01000406.1:1013-3971 GCA_002338605.1 Proteobacteria bacterium UBA1847
TCCGCAGCCATATTTTCGCCAGCGTATTCCGCGCCTCGGCCGAAGCCATGGTGACCGAAAATTCGGCGCGCCTTGAGCTCATGCAACAGGCCGAACAATCAGTTGATGATCGTCTTGAGCAGGTAAAGGGGGAACTGAGAAGTGTCCGTCAAACTGAAATCACCGACGAACTGATGGATGTCGTCATCAGTTTTGAAGCACTGAAAAAACACGCGATGCGAAATCAATCGAAATAATTTCCGTCCTGTTTTGTCAGCACGTTGTTGCCGCACGTACTGGTGGTCTCTCTCGCGTACCGTTAGCCGCGCACTGAATCTAATTTACTGGCCAGGTAACGCTAAATGCGCCACGAATATCACCAAGTTCATAACCGCGCGCACGGTCAAACGGGTATTCACTATCGAGCAGCTTGACGACGTCGACTGAAACCGCAGCGCCATGACACACCAAACACATCGCACCGGTACGAATCGCCTTGGCGTAGCGCGCTGGCTGCCCAGCGTCGCCCGCCTCAAAGTGCTCAAGTTCGAGTTCGGCATCGTCATCAGCAGCATCCTCAAAAGCGTTCAGCACCTCAACTTGCCAGGGCTCCGCCAAATTAGCCGGATTGCGAACCCGAAGACTGGTTCGCTGGACCTTTACGCCATTCTGGCGCGAGAGCTCCGATGCGATTTGCGGAGCAATTTCCTTGCAAACACGAATGGCCGCTGCCGGGCCGCCCTCTTCGAGCGCGACCTTTAGCGCGGTTTGCAATTGCATGCCGAAGTCCCTGACGATCGCCCGACCCTGTTCATGCTGACTGTCATCTGCTTGTGCCGGCGTTGTGCCCAACCACAGCATTAACGTCGCAGTCAGGAGACCGGCATGGATCTTGCGTCGCCGACGAATCGCTGTGACCATCATGTCAGACGCCATTGGCCGACATCGATCCGAGTGCTTTTTCACGCTCGCCCTGTAATCCCAGGCGACGCATGAGTATCGCCACCGGACAAAACCCGCTAAAGGCGCTTTGCAATAGATTTGCGCCGACGAATACCGTCAGCCATACGAACCCTTGATGTACCCATACTGTTAGCACAACGGATAGCAACACCATCGCGCCGGCGAAAGCCATGACCGCGCGTTCAATCGACATTGTGAAATCTCTCCATACTATAGTTGTCTGTCTCAGGTTTACGATGATGTAGCAACGTACTGGACTTGAACACTGTGGACAGTACGGAGTTCTATTCCGTCACCATGGCTATATGCTTGAAAAGCAACAATCCAATAGCCGGTCGATACTCGTTTTCGCGCCCGACCCAAAGTCCCGCAATGCGGGAAGGAGATGCATTATGAGTCACATAGTCATTATTGGCGCCGGCACTGGCGGTGTACCGGCCGCCTATGAGATCCGGCAGCAACTTGATAAAGCGCACCGCGTAACGCTCATCAATGCCGTATCTCAGTTTCAGTTCGTGCCGTCCAACCCGTGGCTTGCGGTCGGCTGGCGTCAGCCGGAAGATATCAGTGTCGAACTCGAGCCACATCTCAGCAAGAAGGACATCCAGTTTGTGGCTGCGACCGTTGAGGGTATCAACCCGGATGAGAAACAGCTCGCCCTGTCGAACGGCGATACGATCGATTACGACTACCTCGTGATCACAACCGGGCCGAAGCTTGCGTTCGATGACGTGCCCGGCCTGGGACCGGACGGTCACACGCAATCTATTTGCACGCTGGCCCACGCGCAAAAAGCGCACAGCGCCTACAAGGAGTTCCTGAAAAACCCCGGGGCCGTCGTTGTGGGGGCCGCACAAGGGGCGAGTTGCTTTGGCCCTGCCTACGAATTCGCGCTCATTCTGGATGCTGACCTTCGCAAGCGAAAGATGCGTCATCGAGTGCCAATTACTTTTGTGACCAGCGAGCCCTATATTGGCCACATGGGTCTTGGTGGTGTGGGCGATTCCAAGGGCATCATGGAATCGGAGTTCCGTCAGCACGATATTAAGTGGATCACCAATGCGGCTATTGATTCGGTCGACCGCGAGCAGATACACATCGTTCGCCACGATGACGATGGCAAGCCTGTGGGAACCGAGTCCCTGCCCTTCGCTTTTTCCATGATCCTGCCTGCTTTCAAGGGTGTCGATGCCGTTGCCGCGGTGGAGGGATTGTGCAATCCGCGCGGCTTCGTACAGGTCGACGAACACCAGCGAAGCCCGACCTATCCCAACATCTACTCCGCCGGCGTGTGCATTGCAATTCCGCCGGTGGAACAGACGCCGGTGCCAACCGGTGCGCCGAAAACCGGCTATATGATTGAATCCATGGTGGCTGCGATAGCGCACAATATCGCGGCTGAGATTGACGGAAAGGCTCCGACCAGAAAGGCAACCTGGAACGCAATTTGCCTGGCAGACATGGGTGATACCGGTGTGGCATTTGTAGCCTTGCCGCAAATTCCGCCGCGCAATGTCACCTGGGCAAAGAAAGGCAAGTGGGTGCATGTTGCGAAGATCGCTTTTGAGAAATATTTTTTGCGAAAAGTACGCACTGGAAACGTCGATCCCATCTATGAGCGGTACGTCTTGAAGGCTCTGGGTATTGAGCGCTTGCAAGACTAAGCTCGTGATCGGCTTGCTGATGAAACAGGCGATACGGCCTGTCGTCCTGTGTTGTCTTCTTGCTTCGCCTGTGGTTGCGGCAGCAGAAACACTGCACGAGGCGTGGCTGGTTGCCCTGGCGTCGCACAATCGTATCGCCGCTGCCAGCGCCGAACGCGACGCTGCCGAAGACGATTATGCGCATTCCAAAGCGGAACGATTGCCGCGAGTTGACCTTAACAGTGCCTACACACAGTTCGATGAGGCACCGCGTTTCAGTTTTGGCAGTTCGTTTGTATCACCACCATTGTTTGACGGCGACAGCATTCTGACCACAAGTGCACTTGCCAGCCTTCCTTTGTATACCGGCGGT
>DDIP01000449.1 GCA_002338605.1 Proteobacteria bacterium UBA1847
CACCATCGGCAGCAGCAATAGCGTCGCGATGCGAAGCACCGGCCGCTGACTATTGGAAGGCTGCGACTTCACGGTCCAATCGCTCCTTTAACACAGCGGTTAAATCTGGCGCACCGGCAACCACCGAGGGACTGACCAGCAGCACAACACGGTATTCATCGGCGATGTCCTGCACGGACCTATCGAGCAGTGGCCCCCACACGTGCGCGTAGGCCTCCGCCTTGGCCGAATCCATACCGGTTTCTTGCAATCGGGAAATCTCACTCGTGACCAGGCCGGTCACATCGACGGTCGCTACTTTGAGTGGCGCTGGCGTCAACAAAGACTGGACAAGCAGCGTCGACAGCGCCGCGACCACACCGCTGATCAGGCCGACCAGCAGCATCATCTTGATGCCTACGCCGCTGCTCGGTGCTCTTTCCTTAGTGGATAACCCGGTCATCGACTGGCTCCGGCTGCCAGTTCGGTCACGGCTTCGGTCAGGGTGTGGCCACCGCGCAAGGCGCGTTGGATGGCCTCAAACTCTGAACCCTTGGAGGAATAGAGCTTTTCGGTGAACGGATCGAGCACCAGGCGGCCGACGCCCAAGCCCTCCGGCCCGACGATTGCCACTTCGGAGTACAGTCCCTGCCGTGTTTTGATCGATGCCAGTAGTGCCTCGCTCTCCTCACCGGTTGGCAAGCGTTTGGATTCAATCAATTGCCGGATCGACTCTTTCTTTTGCCGCAGCAAATAGATGAAGTCGGCGTTGTCGAGCGCGGCCTGCGCGGTACCGGATTTGTAGTAATCGTTGACGCGCTGCGTCACGGTCATGAATGAACCTTCGAATTTCCGTGCCGTACGATAGCCTTCTTCAATGAATTGACCGGCGTTGCCACGCCCCATCAATTTCCACGCTTCGTCAATGACGCACAACTTGCGGCGTTCGCGCTCGCCCAGGTACATGGACTGGGTAATCTTCAACATCAGCAGCAACACGACCACCGATTGCAGTTCCGGACGTGAGTCGAGCTCCTGCGTTTCCAGCACCACAAAGTCCTTGTTGAGATTGAGGTTCGAGGGTCCGTTGAAGTAGCGTCCGAAAAAGCCGTCTTTGGTGTACGGGTACAGCGAATCCGCCAGATCCCGTTGCCGCTCATCAGAGGAAGCGGCCAGTACATCGCGCACCGCCGTAACGTCGCTTTCAGTACCGCGCTCGTGCCAAACGGTATTCAGCGCTCGCTCGATCCAGCCCATGGTCATTTGATCCGGGGTGTTATCCGGATCCACCATTTGTGCAATGATGTGTTTCAGCATCACGCCTTCGGCGCCGGCTCGGTCGCGCTGTTGCTGCTCGTCTTCGCTGAGCGGTAACTTTTTGTCTGGGATGCCTGCCCAGTTCTTAATGTTGGTAAAAGGATTGAGACAGATGTCGCTGTGCGGACTGAACTCGATAAACTGACCCCCGAGCAGATGGCAAAGATGCTGGTACGAGCGTCCCCGATCAAACACCCAGGCGCGACCGCCGACACCCAGTACGCTGGTAATCAGTTCCTCGGTGAACACACTCTTGCCGGCGCCGGACGCCGCACTCACGGCGATGTTGTAGTTGCCTGCCTTGTTTTGCCATGGGTCGAGCGAAATCAGCTGACCGCGTCGTCCAATGAGTTGCAGCAGTGGCGACCCGTCCCCTTTCCACTCCGCCAACATCGGTGCGATATTGGCGGCCGTCCAGGTCAACAAGGATCGCCAACGAATCAGCGTATGCGCCTCTTTCACCATTCGCGGTCCTGCACACAACGGTAGTGCTGAGAGAAATGCCGGCATCGCTATGTTGCTTTCCTTGGTCATTTGCCAGCCAGCACTCTTGTAAACGCCGAGCAATTCTTGCTCGCACTGGTTGCCGCGACCCTGAGGCGCGAAAATGATCGTTTGGTAGTTCACCTTGGCGAGCGTGTGGCCCTGTTCGAGTTTTTGCGCCACAAACTGCCATTCGCGTTTCTTGTCTGCCCAACTGGGCACGTGTTTGCCCGCATCGGTGTCCGCCATCTGCGTGGCGCGCATGGATTTTGTTTTTGCCGTGGCCGATGCCTGCACCTGATCGGGAAAGTGCACCGTCACGGTGGTCAGGAATGGGCAACTGATGCGCCGATTGTTGTTAATGAAATCGCCGATCAGATCCGTGCCGAGCCAGCCGGCCCAGGCGGGTGGATACTCGCGCACCGCGAAACAACGCACATCGCGTGCTTCCTCACCATTCTCGATCAGCAGACCCTTGGCGCCGACGTACACCGCCGTGTCGCCGTCCAACACCTGCTCACGAATCTCCACGTCTTCCTGCCAGCGCAATTGTTCGGTTCTTAAGTTTCGTGGATTTAAGAGCGTGTCCATCAGGTTGATGAAGGACTCGGCCTTTACTCGCCGCGTTTTCAGGCCGACCGATTGATAGGTGCCCACCAGACCGCTTCTGAGGCGATCCAGCTGCTCGATATCGGTGTCGCGCGGTTGGCCGCTCTCTGGCAATGGCCGTTGCACACACACGAACACGCGATAATCGCGCACCACCATCGCCTCGTCGCTAAAGAACGATTTCCAGACGCCGCCGGCGAGATACTCTACGCGGCGGCGCGCCAGTTCCTCGTAGATTTGATGCTCATCCGCGCCTTCGCCGCGTTCTCGGCGTCC
>DDIP01000178.1:0-447 GCA_002338605.1 Proteobacteria bacterium UBA1847
GTTTCGGGATGCTGTCGGTTCGTCAGCCAATCTCGGCGGCGGCGATAAATCCAGTTACCAGGTTGCCCCATCGAACGCTGACGAGGCGATTCGCGAGGTCGGTCTCGATATCGATGAAGGTGCCGACTTCGTCATGGTCAAGCCAGCGATGCCGTATCTCGACATTGTGCGGTGCGTTAAGGATACTTACGGAGTTCCAACCTTTGCCTACCAGGTAAGCGGCGAATACGCGATGCTGAAAGCGGCCGCTACAAATGGTTGGCTTAACGAGCGTGACACGGTCCTTGAGTCATTGCTCGGCATCAAGCGTGCCGGTGCGAACGGTATTCTGACCTACTTCGCACTCGACGCGGCACGATGGCTATCGGAGTAAACGTTTGACTGACCAATCGACAGCCCAGACCACAGCGATCGATCGCTACGGCGTCATGGGCTACCCGATTTCAC
>DDIP01000178.1:544-4695 GCA_002338605.1 Proteobacteria bacterium UBA1847
GTCATGGGCTACCCGATTTCACACAGTCGCTCACCGGTGATTCATCGCCTGTTCGCGTTGCAAACCCGGGAAAACCTCCAGTACGAGCTACTGCAGGTTTCGCCGGAAAAGCTGGAAACGGCCATCCGGCAGTTTCAGCGTACCGGCGGCAAGGGTCTCAACATCACGGTGCCGCACAAGACCGAAGTGACTAAACTCGTCGACAAGATCAGTGATCGTGCGGCGACAGCAGGTGCCGTAAATACACTGTCATTTCGCGGCGGCGAGGTGCTCGGTGACAATACCGACGGTATCGGGTTGTTGCGTGATCTTGCTGTTAATCTGGGTGTAACAATCGAAGGTGCAAACATCCTGATCCTGGGTGCCGGCGGCGCTACCCGCGGTATCGTAGGGCCCCTTCTTGAAATGCAGCCCGCGTCACTTTGGATCGCCAATCGCAGCCTCGACAAAGCACAGCTGCTGGCCGATCGCTTTTCGAAAACAGGCCCGGTTTCTGCCTGTCGTTTCAATGTCGTTCCCGTGTCCACAAAGTACGACCTGATCATCAATGCTACGTCGGCCGGCGTGCACGGTGAGGCACCACCCTATCCATCGGCAGCTGTCTCGGGCTCGACCTTTTGTTATGACCTTTCTTATGGCCTGAAGCCGACACCATTTTGCATCTGGGCCCGTGAATCCGGCGCCGCGCAGTCTGTTATGGGCTGGGGCATGCTGGTTGAGCAGGCGGCCGAGTCGTTCAACATCTGGCGTGGTATTCGGCCGGACACCGCGCCAGTACTGAAACAGATGGTCATCGCGGCCTGAGAGCCACCATCAGCGCATCGTCACGACTTCTTCGGCGTTCGTCGGATGAATCGCTACCGTGTCATCGAAGTCTTTCTTGGTCGCACCCATTTTCATTGCCACTGCGAATCCCTGCAGCATTTCGTCAGCACCTTCGCCGAAGATATGCAGCCCAACGACGCGCTCGTCATCGCCCACGGTGATCAGCTTCATCACGGTGCGCTGTTTATCCTTGCCCAGCGCGTAGAACATGGGTGTAAAAGCGGTGTTATAGACCTTTACCGCATCGCCGAAATCGGCCCGGGCTTCGCTCTCGGTCAGACCGACGGTGCCAATGGTCGGATGACTGAATATGACAGTCGGAATCAGCTCATAGTCCAGGTAACGACCGGCCATTCCGCCGTACAGGCGGTAGGCCAGGCGCCGACCGGCAGCGATCGCGACCGGCGTAAGGGCGGCACGACCGGTCACGTCACCGAGGGCAAAAATGTTGTCGATATTCGTCTTTTGATACGCGTCTGTCGGAATGAATCCGTTTGCATCCGTCCTTACGCCAACCTTGTCGAGGTCAAGTGATTCGGTATTCGGCGCGCGGCCTACGGCCCACAGGATGCAGTCGACAGGGCCAAACTCGCGGCCGTCGACAGCTTTCATCACCAGGCCATCCGCGGTCTTTTCGACGGCCCCTGGAACCACGCCGGTATCGAGCGCGATGCCGCTCTGTTGCATCGCCTGCATCAGCTCATTGCTTAGCATGGAGTCAAAACTGCGCAGCACGCCCTCCTTCCTGACAACCACCGAGGTATCACTGCCCAGTCCGTTGAGGACGCCGGCGAGCTCGACCGCGACGTAACCGCTCCCGGCAATCAAGACACGCTGAGGCCGTTCTTCGAGTTCGAAAAAACCGTCCGAAGTAATGCCCAGTTCGGCGCCCGGGATGTCAGGCACAATCGGCCGGCCACCCGTGGCGATAACGAGTCGTTCCGCGGTAACCTTGCGACCATCGACGGAAACGGTATTCGCATCGATGAGCTTCGCGACACCAGCGAGGTGAGTTACTTCACGTTTTTCGAGGTTGTTTGCGTATATGCTGTTGAGTCGCAGGATATAGTCATCTCGCCTTGACTTCAGGGTGTGCCAATCGTGCGAGTTAACAGTCAGATCGTAGCCGTAGTCGGCGGCGTGATGAATCTGGTGGGCATGGTGAGCGGCGTACCACATGACTTTCTTTGGTACGCATCCGACATTGACGCAGGTTCCGCCGAGCGGTTTGTATTCAACAACGGCGGCACGTACGCCGTATTCCGCGGCACGCTTTACGTGCGCCAATCCGCCGCTACCTCCGCCGATTACAATCAAGTCATATCGTTCTGTCACTGCTAACTCCCTGGTTTTGCTGTGCTAATATCTGCGATCAAAAAGGACACCAAACACTCTATGAATAACCCACTGCTCGATACTTCGTCACTGCCCCGTTTTGACGACATTCGCCCGGACCATGTATTGCCGGCGATAGAGAAACTGATTTCCGAACATCGCAATAAACTTGACACGCTGCTCAATGCAAACAGCGACCCAAGTTTCGAGTCGCTTGTCGTTCCGGTCGAGCTAATGGAACATGAACTGGGACGCGTCTGGTCACCAATCATTCATTTGCAAAGTGTACTCGGATCACACGACTGGCGTGAGGCCTATAATCAGGCGCTGCCATTACTGACCGAGCACGGCACTGAAATATCACAGAACGCACGCCTGCAAAACGCGTATGCCGGTGTGGGTGCGTCACTGACCGACGATGATAACGAATCTCACCGCAGTGCTGTCGAGCACGCTTTACGCGACTTCCACCTGGCCGGGGTTGACCTTCCTGAGGCCGACAAGCAGCGATTCAAGGAGATCATGCAGGAACTTGCCGCGACCCAGGCTGGCTTCGAGCACAACGTTCAGGATGCCATGGACGCCTGGTTCCTGAGGATCGTCGATCAAAACGAGCTATCCGGCCTTCCCAGGCAGGCGATGGATCGTGCGGCCGAGAACGCACGCGCGAAAAAACTCGATGGCTGGCTTTGGACCCTGAACTACCCGACTTACGACGTGATCATGAAGCACGCACATGACCGACGGCTGCGCGAAAAGCTCTACCGAGCATGGACGACACGTGGCTCCGAGCTATGCAGCAATCCGGAATGGGATAACAGTGCAAACATTGACAAGATCCTTGCCTTGCGGCACGAAGCTGCCAACCTCGTCGGATTCGATTCCTACGCCGATTATTCACTGGCGACCAAGATGGCAGGATCGGTTGAAGATGTTCTTGGATTCCTCCGACGGCTTGCCGCACGTTCGCGAGGTGCTGCGGAGCACGAGCTCGCTGAGTTACAGGAATTCGCCGGCATGGAGCTCGAGCCCTGGGATATCACCTTCTGGCTCGAAAAATACAAGCAGGCGCGATATTCGGTATCCAATGAAGAGCTGCGTCAGTATTTCCCGTCACGCACGGTTATCAACGGGCTGTTTGCACTGGCCGCCAAACTCTACGGCGTCGAGTTTATTGAGCTTGATGACGTCGAGGTCTGGCATAAGGATGCACGCTACTTTGCTATTCGCAACGAGTCTGACGAGGTCATCGGTGGTTTCTACGCCGATATCTATGCCCGCAACGGCAAACGCAGCGGCGCATGGATCGACGAATGTATTGGCCGTCAGAACCTCAGTGGCAAACCTTCGCTTCCGGTCGGGTACCTCGTCTGCAATTTTCCGCCCGTGGATAACGACGGATTGTCGTTGCTGACGCACGACGATGTCGTGACGCTGTTCCATGAATTCGGCCATATGCTGCACCACTTGTTGACGCGCATCGATCTGCCCAGTATTTCCGGAATCAATGGCGTGCCCTGGGACGCTGTCGAGTTGCCGAGTCAATTCATGGAAAACTTCGCCTGGAGCTATGAGGTGCTTCGAAAATGCTCCGCACACCCGGAAACCGGCGAGCCCTTGCCGCGCGAGCTATTCGACAAACTCGAGCAAAGCCGTAACGCGGGCGCCGGTCTTGCAATGCTTCGCCAGCTTGAGCTCGGCCTGTTCGATTTTCGTCTGCATGCAGAGTACTCGCCTGACGAGCCAGTGCCGCCGCTGAAAATGCTGGAATCGGTTCGTGCCGAGGTGAGCCTGGTAACACACCCCGAATACAACCGCCTGCCGCACGCCTTTTCACATATTTTTGCCGGCGGTTATGCAGCAGGCTACTACAGCTATAAGTGGGCCGAGGTGCTGGCCGCCGATGCATTCGCTGCATTCAGGGAGGCGGGCATTTTTGACCCGGAGACCGCACAACGTTTCCGCCGCGAGATCCTTGAGGTCGGCGGCAG
>DDIP01000178.1:4814-5164 GCA_002338605.1 Proteobacteria bacterium UBA1847
CCGTGACATCATGGAAGCCTACATTGCCTTTCGCGGTCGCCCGCCAACAACCGATGCCCTGCTGCGACAGAATGGAATTCAGCCCGGGTGAAGATCGGCACCTGGAATATCAATTCAATGAACGTGCGCCAGCCGCATGTGATCGAATGGCTCCAAACGCACGACCCTGACGTCCTCGCACTGCAGGAAATCAAGCAAATCACCGAAAAGTTCCCGGCGGATGACCTGCAGGCGATTGGCTACCGGTCACTGGCAAGCGGCCAGAAGACCTACAATGGCGTTGCTGTTGTCAGCAAATCAGAACCGGTCAATCCGGTCACGGACTTGCCTGACCTGGACGATCCGCAGCT
>DDIP01000178.1:5258-13608 GCA_002338605.1 Proteobacteria bacterium UBA1847
GTCTGACCTGGACGATCCGCAGCGTCGGGTGCTGGCCAGTACAGTCGACGGCATACGGTTGATTAACCTGTACGCCCCGAATGGCTCCGAAGTCGGGTCGGAAAAGTACGCGTACAAGCTCGGCTGGCTCGCTGCGCTGCGAAACTACCTCAAGATCGAGATGAGCGAGCACGACAATATCGTCGTGCTGGGTGATTTCAATATCGCGCCTGCCGACGAAGATGTGCACGACCCGGAAGGCTGGGGCGACGCGATTCTGTGCAGCCCGGCCGAGCGAGCAGCGCTGCGGAAGGTTCTGGACCTGGGCCTGACCGATGTATTTCGTCTGTTCGAACACCCCGAAAAGACGTTCAGCTGGTGGGACTATCGTGCAGCCGGGTTTCGGCGCAATGCCGGACTGAGAATCGATCTGATACTTTGCAACGAAGCCATGGCAAAGCGTTGCACGGCCTGCTATGTCGACAAGGAACCACGCGCCTGGGACCGACCATCCGATCACGCGCCGGTGGTCGCGGAATTCGAGGCTTAAGTTGTCAGCAAATGGCCACATAGCCATGTAACATATTCCCGAGAATCCTCCTTTACGCCCTTTATGCGCCGTGTATCATGGCAGCCAACAGTTGGAGTTTCATGTCTCAGGACCGTCGCAATGATTACGATGTAACCAACACCGTGCAGGTCAGTCACCCTGCCTCGGTACGCAATGCTGTGCACGAACTTTTCGCCGAAGCCTTTCCCGGCATGTCCTTCGACAAATTGTGGCTGGCGTTTTACGATTTCGAACGTCTCTTTACCGGTCGTTACCCTGGCTACAAGGGTTGCGATACAACCTACCACGATATGCAACACACGCTCGATATGACACTGGCGCTGGCTCGTCTCGTTGTCGGCTACGAACGCAGTGTTGAACCGATCGATCGACTGGGTCCGGGCCGGGCCCAGATGGCCGTCGTAACATCCCTGTTTCATGACTCGGGTTACATTCGCCACGAGAAGCGTGATGTGGACTACGCAAACGGCGCCGAATTTACGCTTTATCATGTTTCCCGCAGCGCTGACTTTCTGCGCCGCTACCTGCCGGAGCTCGGTATGGCCGAGTATGTCGGTGTCAGCAGCATGATCGTGCATTTCACCGGCTACGAGCTGGACCTCGACAAGATCGAACTCGACGACCCGCGGGATATTATCTGCGGTCACCTGATCGGCACAGCAGACCTGATCGCGCAGATGGCGGATCGCTGCTACCTCGAGAAATGTCGTGATCGCCTATACAAGGAATTCGTTGTTGGCGGGATCGCTGTCGAAAACGCCAGGCCTGGCGAATACATGGTGCGATACAAATCAGGCAAAGACCTGTTGATGAAGACACCGGCTTTCTACCAGCAAGTTACGCGTGAGCGACTGAACTCAAAATTCAATCGTGCCTACCGCTATGCAGAGGTCCTGTACGGAGGTCGAAACCCGTACATCGAGGCTATCAAGACCAACATCACGCACCTGGTGAAGATCCTCAAGACCGACGACTGGTCGTTATTGCGGCGTGAGCCGGCTTATTTCCTCGGCATATCCAATGCCGTGCAAGAGATTGAACAGCTGGTTGCTCGCCAGCTCGCGTCGCTGAGGGGCACAAGCATCAAGGCTGACAAGCCTCTGCTCATGCCTGTTTGACGGCTGCGCACAATTGAATAATCGTAGAATTTCGATTCGTTACTCATTGTTTTCCTCGCGCCACAGGCGCAGCGCATAGTATTGCTTGCGCGTCAGTTTTCGATTCGCATAAAAGGCTGCGAACCCTGCTGCCACGACAGCAAAAAAACCATCGGCAACCGTCAGAACTTTGTCGAAAAAGACTGGCCACGTCATGGTCGTGACGGATTGCAGGACATGCAGGGTTGCTGTGCCCTCAACCTCTGCTGTCACTGACGCCGCCACGATCACGTTCGCAATCAAGGAGCCAGTCAGCGCGAGGACCGCCGCCAGCGTCGGGAAGCGCCAGTCCAGGCCACGCCCTGTCAGGCGAATGGCGAAACCGAGGAAGATGCCGAGTACGACTGTGAACCACGGAAAGACTTTATTGAGTAACGCCGACAAAGTCACCCAGAACAGGCTGAAAACGATAATTGCAATCAGTCCAAAAACCACTGCATGGCGAAACGATTGTGCGTTCACCAGCCGACCTCCGTCGGCGGCCGTGGCTTCAACACCTTCACCGCGACCATGCCGTTTTCGCAAGCGGAGAACACTTTTCTCGTGTGGGCTGTTCATACTCTATGTCTGTAAGCCGCCAATGTGATAACGCCGGACTGTGGGCCCATGAAATTACCATCTAATCGGGCCAAAGTCGTTCTGATCACAAGGACGGCATCATGCGCCTGCGTGGCGGCATTACGTGCCGATGTCGATGCCTGATCGCGAGATTTGTTGTGATTCTGTGACGCATCAGTAGCTTAACGTTGTTGATAAAGCGATAATTCTGGCCGAGCGATAAAGCGAAGGACTGAGCGCGATGAAAGTGGTGATTCTCGCCGGCGGCTATGGCACCCGGCTTTCCGAGGAAACAGAGATACTGCCAAAGCCGATGATCGAAATTGGCGGCCGCCCGCTCTTGTGGCACCTGATGAAGTCATTCGCCGAACAGGGTTTCAATGAGTTCATTGTTGCACTCGGCTACAAGGGCGATGTCATCAAGCGTTACTTCATGCATTACGCTGACACAGTATCGGACCTGAAGGTCGATCTCGGCGATGGCACGACGGAACGCCGCGGCAAGCTCCGCGAAGACTGGAAAATCGAGCTTGTCGATACCGGCCAGGACACAATGACCGGTGGACGGCTGAAGCGGCTGCGCGATCATCTCGACGATACGTTTATATTTACCTATGGCGATGGACTCTCGACTGTCGATATTTCAAAGCTCGTTAAGTTCCATCGTTCGCATGGCAAACTCGCCACAGTAACCGCCGTTCGCCCGCCTTCCAAGTTCGGCATCTTGCAACTCAATGGCAGTTGCGTGACCAAATTTGCCGAGAAACCTGCGGATGCAGCGTCCTATATCAACGGCGGCTTTTTTGTCGTTGAACCCGATGCGATTGATCGTATCGACGGTGATGCGACGCCGTGGGAGCGAGATCCTTGCGAGTCACTGGCGAGCGATGGGCAGCTCGAAGCCTACGTGCATGACGGGTATTGGCAGTGTGTCGACACACTGCACGAATTGCGGCTGTTGCGAAACGCCTGGAATAACGGGGAGGCCGCTTGGAAGATCTGGCGCTGAATCCGTCATTCTGGGACGCCAAACGAGTTCTCGTCACCGGCCACACCGGGTTCAAAGGTGGCTGGCTGGCCATCTGGCTGCAGCGACTCGGCGCCGACGTTGCCGGATTCGCACTTCCCGCCGCTACCGAACCGAATTTCTTTGATGCCGCTCGGGTTGCAAACACATTGCAGTCAGAAATCGGCGATATCCGGGACCTCGATCATCTCGCTCAGTTTGTTGCCGCCTTTCGACCCGAAATCATAATTCACATGGCAGCCCAGTCGCTGGTTCGACGCTCATACGCTGACCCGATTAAAACCTTCACTTCGAACGTCATCGGCACCGTCAATATCCTGGAGGCAGCCAGGCGATGCGACAGTGTTGCTGCCGTTGTCAATGTAACAACCGATAAGTGCTATGAGAATCTCGAGCGCGAAGCAGGCTACCGGGAGGACGAACCACTCGGCGGTCATGATCCCTACTCCAGCAGCAAGGGTTGTGCCGAATTGGTCACATCGTCTTACCGGCGATCGTATTCGCTGCCGGTCGCCAGCGCGCGCGCCGGCAATGTGATCGGCGGCGGGGATTGGGCCGAGGACCGACTGATTCCGGATATGGTTCGTTCGTTCATTGCGGGCGACGCCGCAAGCATTCGAAATCCTGCGTCAACGCGCCCTTGGCAGCATGTACTTGAGCCACTGCACGGCTACCTCGCTCTCGGCGAACGGGTCTGTAAGGACCCGACATTCTATACCGAGGCCTGGAATTTCGGCCCCGATGACAGAGACGCAAGACCTGTTGAATGGCTGGCTGACCGCCTTTGCGCGCTGTGGTCGAACGGCGCTGGCTGGTCAAACACGGCCGATCCTGAACAGCTCCATGAAGCGGGATTTTTGCGGCTCAATTGTGACAAGGCGAAGCAACGGCTCGGCTGGCATCCTCGGTTGCCGCTCGAGCAGGCCTTGTCCTGGACGGTTGACTGGTACAAAGCTTTCCAGGCAGGCGACGATGTTCGAGCCCTGACCGAGTCGCAGATTTCCAGTTTCGAAACGGGCGAAACATGATGACATCCGTTTGCCGATTTTGTGCGACTGCGCTCGAACATGACCTGGTTGATCTGGGCATGTCACCGGTTTCGAACTCGTTCATCCGGCCTGACCGTGCTCAGGAACCGGAACCATTTTATCCGTTGCACGCCTTTGTCTGTTCAAACTGCTTCCTGGTGCAGCTTGAGGAGTTCGAAACAGCCGATAAGATATTCAGCGACTACGTTTACTTTTCTTCCTATTCCACGAGCTGGCTGGCACATGCTCGAAAGTTTGTTAACGAAGCGATTGAGCGTTTTGGGTATAACTCTGATTCGCTGGTCATCGAGGTTGCCAGCAACGACGGTTATCTGTTGCAGTATTTCAAGGAACGCGATGTGCCGGTTCTCGGTATCGAGCCGGCGAGTAACGTTGCCGAAGTCGCGCGTGCAGCAGGAATAGAAACAATTGACGAATTCTTTGGCGTTGCCCTGGCCAAACGACTTCGGTCAAAAGGCTACGTTTGTGACCTGCTGGTCGGCAACAACGTACTTGCGCACGTTCCGGATATCAATGATTTCGTGGGAGGTCTCGGTATCGTACTCAACCAGGACGGCGTTTTGAGTATGGAGTTTCCTCACCTGTTGAAACTGATAGAGCAAACGCAGTTCGATACCATCTATCACGAACATTTTTCCTATCTGTCGCTATCGACTGTACAGAAAATATTCGCACATCACGGCCTGCAGGTTTTCGATGTCCAGGAACTCCCGACACATGGTGGTTCGCTGCGGGTCTATGCTCAACATGCCGGCGGAAAACATGCGACCGGTGCAACTGTACAGAAAGTCCTGAAAGACGAACGCGCAGCAAGACTCGACAGCCTTGACGGATACCGGGGTTTTTCCGACAAGGTTCTGAAAGTGAAAGCCGATTTACGCAAGTTTCTTGACGGCGCCGCCAGACAGGGCAAGACGGTTGTCGGCTATGGTGCCCCCGCAAAAGGCAATACACTGCTGAATTTTTGCGCCGTTGGGCCTGATGTCATCGCCTACACGGTGGATCGCAACCCACATAAACAGCAGCTCCTGTTGCCCGGTACACATATCCCGGTACACGCACCCGAAAAGATCGCGGAAACCCGGCCCGACTATGTCCTTATTTTACCCTGGAACCTCAAAGACGAAGTTGTCGAACAGATGGCCGGGATTCGCGAATGGGGTGGAAAGTTTGTCGTGCCGATTCCGGAGCTCAAGGTGATCGAGTGAAATTCATTCCGACATCAATCGACGGTGCGTTTCTTATTGAAATTGAGCCTGCCGAGGACGAGCGAGGGTACTTCGGCCGCACGCGGTCGGATGATGATTTCACCACGCAGGGTTTGAACAACAATCTTTCGGAATGCAGTCTCTCTGCAAATCATCTTCGTGGAACCTTGCGTGGCATGCACTACCAGCGGGCACCGGATGTCGAAACCAAACTGGTGACCTGTATTCGCGGGTCTATTTTCGACGCTATTATCGACCTGAGAAAAGAGTCACCGACTTATATGAACAGCTTCACGGCGGAGCTGTTCCTGGAGAACCGCCTGTCACTCTACATCCCCCCCGGTGTCGCGCACGGCTTCCTGACATTGGAGGACCACAGTTACGTCCAATACCAGATTGACGGCAGGTATGTCCCGGATGCCGCGCGCGGCGTCCGCTGGAACGATCCGGCCTTCGACATTGACTGGCCGTTTGAGCCGGGCGTGATCTCGACACGGGATCTCGCCTTCGAGGACTACCGGGCTTGAAGCGTGTGCTTCTCACCGGGGCCGATGGTTACATCGGGCGCTCCATGCAACAGGCATTACTCGCGCGCGACTATGAGGTCCACGCCATATCGCGCAATCCGAAACCATCCACCGATACAATAACCTGGCACCAGGTCGACCTCTTTGATCCCGCCGCCGTCGACAACCTCCTCGCCAATTACGGTGGCAGTCACCTTATCCACCTCGCCTGGGTGACCGAACCCGGCGCATACTGGCAATCAGCGGACAACGCTCGATGGCGTGATACGAGTATTGCGCTGTTGCGACGTTTTTCTGCACATGGCGGACAACGTGTCGTCCTGGCCGGGACCTGCGCAGAGTACGACTGGTCCAACGGACATTGTGTCGAGGGATCCACACCCCTCGTCGCGCGATCACCGTACACCGAGGCGAAACTGGCATTTCGCGAAGCGGCTCTCGAATTCTCCGACACATCAGGTATGGACCTTGCCTGGGCACGCGTATTTTTCTCCTTTGGCCCCGACGAACATCCGGCGCGACTCGTACCGTCAGTTGTGAATGCATTGCTGCACGGTGAACGGGCACGATGCAGCGACGGTCGGCAGGTTCGAGATTTCATGTATGTGCGGGATCTGGCTGCGGCGTTCGCTGCTGTTCTTGACAGCACCTTTTGCGGCGACATTAATATCGCCTCTGGCGAGGCCGTATCGATAAAAGACCTTGTGACGCGAATTGCGGTCAAAATGGGGGCGGATCAACGACTGGACTTCGGTGCACGTCCCCGCCAGGCTGGCGAGCCTGATCGCATTACTGCAGACATTTCAAAACTGACGAAAATCGTCGGCTTTGAATCAAAAACGAAACTCGAAACGGCAATAGATGAAACAATTGCCTGGTGGCAAAGACAAGTATCAAACCTGATTCCAGACGGAGCATGAAGTGAAACTGACAATCGACAATGACAATCGGCAGCTGATTATTGACGACGACGGCAAGAGAACAACAAAAGATCTCTACACACGAGAGGCGTTCGATCTGCTGTCGCGGGAATGGGTCCGCCTGGGCTGGCAGATGAAATATCCCTACACGTTCTCATGGATGGGTCGTCCAATCATCCAGCTCCCCGAGGACATGCTGCGCACGCAGGAAGTTATTTACCGACTGAAGCCGGATGTCATCGTTGAAACCGGTATCGCACACGGCGGCTCCCTGATCTATTACGCAAGTCTTTGCAAGGCGATAGGAAAAGGACGCATCGTTGGCATCGACATTGAAATACGACCACACAATCGTGAGGCGATTGAGTCGCATGAACTCTACGACATGATTTCGATGGTCGAGGGAAATTCCGTCGCACCGGGTATTGTCAGCAAGGTCGATGAGTTGGTGGGCGATGCGGAAACGGTACTGCTCATTCTCGACTCGAATCACACACGCGAACATGTGCTCGCTGAACTCGAGGCGTATCATCACCTAGTGACGCCGGGCTCTTATGCAGTCGCGACAGACGGCGTCATGAAATGGGTCTACGACGGGCCCAGGGGCGAGCCGGAGTGGAAGAACGACAACCCGTCATCTGCCGCACACGAATTTGTTGAAAAGCACCCTGAGTTCGAGATTGAGCAACCCGACTGGCCCTTCAATGAGAGCGACCTTGAAACCAACGTCACACATTGGCCGGATGCCTGGATTCGTCGAAAAAGCAGTTAGGCCCTGCGAGACATTACCTGGAATATGAGCCACACGGCGATATCAGCAAAGAGGACCACGACTCTGAACCCTGCGATCAGTGCTGCGAGCCCCATGAATCCGATCGGACTCGCCATCAGTTCGCTTGCAACCAGTTCGAAAACACCGATGCCTTGTGGGGCGAAAATTGCAAGAAATCCGACGCCCCACGAGAACAGGTAGATACCCGCCATCTCGATCGACGAGTACGGCCCCGTCGATTCCGGAAAAGCATTCAGGTAGAGCAGAAATGCGACTGCAGCGCCGGCCCAAAAGACAAGTACCAATACGATACTCTGCAAATAGGCTGCGGTAGCGAGTCGGTTTTCGCCGCCAAGCACGCGCGTATTGATTACAACCAGCAAGACAGGCAATCCGATAGCGCCGGCCAGGCCCGCAAGCCCCGCGATCGTGCCAAGTGTATTGTCCCCGCGCGTTGCAAAAACGATGGCTCCCCCGACGGCCAGTGTTATCGAAGCAGCCAGCGCATTCTCCAGGAACACGAAAGCGCTTAACTGGCGCGCATCCACCCCCTGCGCACGATAATCCATCCCCCGCCCCACC
>DDIP01000179.1 GCA_002338605.1 Proteobacteria bacterium UBA1847
ATGCCCGCCACGAGCGCGTGCCGACAGTGGGTCGGCTGCGCGGTCAGGCACCTGTGAAGCCGCTGCCCATGGGCTCTGTGAGGGAAGCGCTCGAATGACACAGCACCCGAACCAGTCGTCGCCGAGGAGCGCCGATGTGATCATTATCGGGGGCGGCATCATGGGTGCGTCGGCCGCGTTCTTTCTGCGCACGCGCAGACATTCCGTGATCCTGCTCGAACGCGGACTAGTGGGACAGCAGGCGAGCGGCGTTAACTTCGGCAACGTGCGTCGTCAGGGCCGCAACCTTGTCCAATTGCCGCTTGCCAACCGTTCGCACGAGATCTGGAAGCGACTGTCCGAATTGATCGGGGACGACTGCGAGTATGCACCCGTCGGGCAACTGCGAGTCTGCTATGACCAGGACGCAGCGGAAGATGCCGAACAGTACGCGCGCGCGGCACAAGGCTACGGGCTGGAGCTCGAGCTTCTCGGTCCGGAAGCATTGCGTGAGCGGTATCCATACATTGGCCACGACGTTATTTTCGGTTCCCTCGCACCCTTGGATGGGCATGCCAATCCACGATTGCTGGCACCCGCTTTCGGTCGCGCAGCGAGTCGGCAAGGTGCACATATCGAGGAAAACGCCGAAGTGCTTACCGTTGAGAAAACAGGCGAGGATTTTGAGGTGGAAACAAGAAACCGTGGTACGTATAGAGCGCCCACGGTGCTAATTACCACTGGCGCCTGGGGCGGTGCTTTGGCAGAGCGCTGCGGTGAACCGGTCCCGTTGCGGGCCAGGGGCCCACAAATGGGCGTGACCGAGCCCGTCCCTTATCGGATCGAGCCCACGCTGACCGTGAAGACCAATGTACCGGACGAAACTATTTATCTTCGTCAGGTGACGCGCGGTAATATTGTATTCGGCGGCGGGAATCGTAACGAAGTGGATCTCAAGGGGATCCTTGCCTATGCGAACCCGGAGTACAGCCTGAACCAGATGCCACTACTGGCCCGCCTGATGCCAAGCATTGCGAAGCTCCGGCTGATTCGCGTATGGACCGGTATCGAAGGCTACTTGCCGGATGGCTTGCCGATTATGTGCGAGAGTGGAAAAGTCGCCGGGCTATACTACGCGTTTGGCTTTAGTGGTGCAGGATTTCAGATCGGACCCGGTGTCGGGGACGTGATGGCCGAGCTAATCGATATGGGAAGATCGACAACCCCTATCGATGCATTCGACATCAGCCGATTCGCGACATCGACCTGAGCAATTCAACCTACCAACGAATAATTTGGCCATTTAGCTTGCCCAAATCAATTGTAGTTGCGTCGCGACAACGCGCATACCTTCTGCTACGTTCGTCGACCATACATTGATGCGTTCACCTCTTTCGAGGTTAACTCAGCAATCATGGCAACTTCCCATGAGGCAAAACCCGACGCAGTTGCGTCTCCGATGCCACGACAGCGACCAGCAAGCTGTCACCTTGCCGCGCCTGGGCGGCTACGCCATTAAAGTCAGGCTGGGCCGATCAATTTCTGCGAGACGTACGAAGCGACCCGCGCTCATGATTCAGCCTGAGGAAGATGGCACAGCACTTCGTTACCGTTTGCATGTATCAAGCGCGGTGGCCTTTTCGTGTCGCAAATACCATCCAGACGAACGGGGCAGCGATCGACGAACGCACAAATTTCATCGACATCTACCGCGTTATCGACCGGTCGAAGTATCGTCCTGGCACTTGTCTCTTCCAGCCACCCTTGCCGCAATTCCGGCACTGATGAAACCAGCAAATCGGTATACGGGTGACCGGGGCCTGCGGCGAAATTTTCCCGCTTCCCGAACTCCACGGTGCGGCCCGAATACAAGACCAGTATATCGTCACAGACAGAACGCACAGCCGATATGTCGTGACTGATGAAAATGAAAGCGACGTCGAGCTCCCGGCGAAGTTCGGCGATCAGATCGAGTATTGCCGCGCCGACTACTGTATCGAGTGCCGACGTCACTTCGTCACACAGAATGATATCCGGTTCGGCCGCCAGCGCCCTCGCCAGGTTGATGCGCTGCTTTTGCCCGCCCGACAGCTCGGCACATCGACGAGTCGCGATATCGACCGGCAACTTCACTTGCGCCAGTAACTCTGCAACACGCTTGTGGGTCTCGTCCGCGGATATGCCTTTATAGAAAACCAACGGCCGGCCAACGACCTGTTCGACTGTATGTGCCGGATTGAGTGCCGTGTCGGCATTTTGAAATACGATCTGCACACGTCGTAATTGGTCTCGTGTGCGTTTCGACAAATGTGTTGCCAGCGGAACGCCGTCCAGGCAGATGCTGCCCGCTGCGGCTGGGTGCAAGCCAGCGATCGTTCTGGCCAGTGTAGACTTGCCACACCCCGACTCGCCGATAATACCGAGGGTTGTTCCGCGTTCTACCGTCAGATTGACATCATGCAGAATCGTGAACTTTGGCATGCCATCTGCATCGACTCGGCCGAAGCCCGCCGAAACGTCGCGAAGCTCGAGCAACGCGGCCTCGGTTTCGCTATCCGGCTTTTTCAAGGACTCGACACGGAGTGATGGTTTCGCCGCAGCCATCAGCGCCTGCGTATACTCGTCGCTCGGTGCATCGAGAACCTGCATCGTTTCACCCGCCTCCCTTACCGTGCCGTTTTTTAGTACGACGATCTTGTCGGCCATTTGTGCGACGACGGAAAGATCGTGCGAAACGTATATTGCTGTCGTTCCCCGGTTTCGAACCACCTTCTTGAATGCCCTGAGGACTTCAATCTGGGTCGTGACGTCGAGCGCTGTGGTGGGTTCGTCCAGTATGACGACATCCGGATCGCTGATCAGCGCCATCGCGGCCATGAGCCGCTGCAGCTGGCCGCCCGACACCTGGTGTGGATAGTGATTACCAATGGTCTCTGGATTCGGCAGCGCCAACGAACTGAATAGTTCGATCGCTTTCGAGCGCGCAGCAGATTTTGACGAAAGCTTGTGCAGCATAGCTGTTTCAATCACCTGGTCCATGATTGACTTCGATGGATTGAATGCGGCCGCTGCGCTTTGCGATACGTAGGACACACGATTGCCCCGAAACCCAAACAATTGCTCCCGACTGAGCTCGAGCACGCTGGTGTCGCCAATGCGAATTTGTCCGGCGCTGATCGTACAGCCACGACGGGCGTAGGCCATCAACGCCAATGCAATCGTCGTCTTGCCGGACCCAGACTCTCCGATCAGCGCAAGCACTTCACCCTTATTCGCTTCAAAATTAACGTCATCGACGATTCTGATGCGCTCGCCATGCTCGCCACTCACAGTCACTTCGAGACCACTAACCTGTAGATGAGCACTCATCATCAAGCCTCGTCAGTCACTGACCGGCCACCGCTCGCGAGGCTGTCGATAAGCAGATTGACACCAATTGTCAATGTCGCGATCGCCAGTGCCGGCGCAATAATTGCCGGAGCGACTTCGGCGAGACCCGAGATGTTTTCCCGCACCAACGATCCAAGGTCGGCGTCGGGTGGCTGCACCCCTAGGCCGAGGAAGCTAAGACCGCTAAGCAGCAGTACGACGAAGACAAAGCGTAGGCCGAAGTCAGCCAGCAAGGGATGAATCATATTTGGCAAGATTTCAAATATTGCAATATGGACACGCCCCTCTCCACGAACACGCGCGACTTGCACGTACTCCATCTGGTTGAGATTGACTGCAAGCGAGCGAGCGATTCGAAACGCACCAGGCATGTAACTGACGGCCGCAATCAACAACAACAGGACCATAGAGGATCCGAAGGCGGCGACGATGACCAGGGCAAGGATCTTGCCCGGTATCGAAATCAAGGCGTCCATCAGGCGACTGACGGTCTCGTCAACCCAGCGCACGCTGATTGCCGAAAAAAGCGCCAATGCCGCGCCTGAGCTGCTGGCGAGCAGGGCAGCACCGAACGACAGGCCGACGGTAAAACGAGCCCCGTTCAGTAGCCGACTCAATACATCACGGCCCAGATAATCGCTACCAAGCAGGTGTGCACCGCCCATGCGTTCAAAGACGTCTGGCGCGACAATCGCACCGACTTCATAGGGTGCCAACATCGGGCCGAACAGGGCGATAAGCCCCCATGCGATCACCAATACCAGGCCTACAAGCCCTGCTCCACGAACCCTGTTCATCGGTGTCTCAATTTCGGATTGGAAACGATCGCGACAATGTCGGCGACGAGCACCATCATCAGGTAGGCACCGCTAAAGATCATTGCACAGGCCTGTAAAAGTGGCATGTCGCGGCTCGTGACGGCGTTCACCATCAGGCTCGCAATACCTGGATAGTTGAAGATCGTCTCAACAATGATCGCCCCGCCGAGCAGATACGAGAGACTGAGCGCAATTGCATTAACGACCGGCCCAATTGCATTTGGAAAAGCATGTCGCAGGGCTATGCGCGTCGGCCTTGCACCCTTCAGAATGGCCATTTCTACATAGGGTGAATCGAGCTGGTTGATAACAGCCGCGCGTGTCATGCGCGCCATCTGCGCGACCACTACGAAACACAGTGTCATGACCGGCATTGCAAAGGCTCGTGCAAGCTCGCCGAATGTTGCATCTGGCGACACAATGGTAATCGACGGTAACCAGCGTAATTGCACCGCGAATACGATCACGGCGATAGTCGCAACCAGAAACTCCGGCACAGCGATCATCGAAAGCGTAACGATGTTTAACGAACGATCTAGACGTGAATCCCGGTACATGGCTGACAAAATGCCGATCAGCAAAGCAAGCGGAACGGACACCGCCGCGGTGAGGCCCGCAAGCATCAACGATTTTGGCAGGCGCTGGCCAATGATGTCCCTGACCGGCATATCGCTGACCATCGAAATACCTGGGTCGCCGGACAAAAGCCCCTTGAGCCAGACCAGGTAGCGAATGTGGCCGGGTTGATTGAGTCCAAGTTGTTCGCGTAGCTCCGCAACGATTTCGGGTGTTGCACTTTGGCCAAGCAGCTCCTGTGCTGCATCGCCCGGTAACAAAGATGTGATCGAGAAAACGACGAGTGAAACCAGCAGCAATGTAAAAAAAGCGATCAGAATACGCTTTGCGACCAGCAGCAATATCATGACTCATCCAGCCAGACATGATCGGCGAACGAGTAACCCATCAAGCCGCCAATCGGAATAGAGCCGAGGCCCTTAACTCGGGTGTGATATGCATCGATCAGGCTGATAAATACCGGGATTCCGACGCCACATTTGTCGTGCACAAGTTCCTGCATGTCCGCGTACATTTGGCGTCGCTTCACTTCGTCGCCTTCAGCTCGTGCCGCAACAACCAGTTGATCGAATCGCTCGTTGTGCCACCCGGAAACGTTCCAAGGCGCATCCGATTTGAAGAACAGGCTGAATTTGAGATCCGCCGTCGGGCGAGGGTTGGTATTACCAAAACCGAGTGGATGCTTCATCCAGTGATTTGACCAGTATCCGTCCGCAGGCACCCGGTTAACGGCCAGTTTCAGGCCGATGCGTGCGGCGGACTCCTGCAGCAGCGATGCAGTATCGATTGACCCCTGTGCGGCGGGCGTCGCGTACATCGGAACACGAATACCGGCAAGGCCCGATTTCTTTAAATGAAAGCTGGCTCGGTCCGGGTCATATTCCCGTTGTGCAAGCCCAGGCGCAAAATAGCGATCGGTCGGTGCTATCGGATGATCGTTTCCGATTTCCGCAAACCCCCGGAACAGCGCTTTCCTAATTAGTTTGCGGTCGAACAGGTACTTCATCGCCAGCACAAAATCGGGATTCGATGTCGGGTGTGCATCTGCGCGCATGATCAGGTCTGTATATAAGCCTGATTTCGTCTCGAGAATTTCGTGCGTTGGCGATGCATCGACACGGCGCGTTTGCCGCGGATTCACGGCGATGATCAGCTGCACGTCCCCCGACAACAGCGCATTAACGCGAGAGGTCTCATCGGGTATGCCAATGAGTTCAATCTCGTCAATATAGGGGCGGCCTGGTTTCCAGTAGTTTTCATTGCGTATTCCGACCGTGCGAATTCCCGGATTGAAACTCTTCAGCTTGTATGGGCCGGTACCAACCGCCGTCCGAAAATCTCTGGTCCCGTCCGCAATAATCAGGAAGTGCGAGTCCGCCAGAATCACAGGCAGGTCCGCATTTGCGCCAGTCAGGCGCATTGTCACTTCGAGCGGCCCCGTCGCTTTTACATCTGCAAACTGCTGGGCGATTGTCGCCATCTTCGAGGCGACCGATGCGTCTTTGTGTCGTAGCAGGGAATAGACAACGTCGGCAGAAGTCAGCGACTTGCCGTTGTGAAACTGCACGCCGTCGCGAAGTTTGATGGTCCAGTGAATCTGATCATCGGTCTCGATCGAAACCGCCAGTGCGAGTTGGGCCGACAGGTCCCGATTGTATTGGGTCAGGCCGCTATACAGCATGTAGTGCCTGACATAGTCAGTCGACAGTGAACCCTTGGCGGGGTCCAGTGTGTCGGCAATGGAGCTCGACAGGCTTGCAACGCGAATTTGACCGCCCTTCCGCGGTGTAGCTGCAGTCGCAGCGTTAGGATACGCGAGTATTCCGCCAAATGACGCTGTCATTCCAGCGCCAGCGATCGCTTTGAGTACCCGCCGACGGTCAATGCGGGAACTGGCGCCGCCCCCGATAATGTTTTTTCGCCCGTTCAACTTAGTCGGTCTTTGACGCGGTAGTATGCGCCGACAAATGGCAGGAACCACGGCGGCCCGAAATGGCCCGGGATTGCGGGCCAGCGAAGGTCTTTCCAGGGATTGAGCTCAGGCCGACCATTCATTGCATCCGCCATCGCCTGCCCCATGTGTACCGACATTTGCACACCGTGCCCGCTATAACCCATCGAGTAGTGCATGCCGTTACGTTCGCCGGCACGCGGGAATCGGTCCTGAGTCATGTCGACGAGTCCGCCCCAGCAATAGTCGATTTCGGTTTCACGCAGCTGCGGGAAAACCTGCGACATCATGTCGCCAAGAATACGTCCGCTTTTCGCGTCGGATTTCTTGTTTGACATGGCGAAACGCGCGCGACCACCGAACAAAAGCCGATTGTCCGATGTCGGCCGAAAGTAGTTCCCTATATTCATTGTTGTAACGTAGTTGCGCCGCTTGGGCAGCAATGCGTCCATTGCATCGGGGGTCAGCGGTTCGGTGACGATGATGAAACTCCCAACCGGAACAATGCGTCTGCGAATCCAGCCAAATGGTCCACCATTGGTCGTACACCCTGTTGCTACCAGTACATATTTAGCCTGGAGTGTGCCTCGGTGCGTCGTGACACGGAAGCCTCCGCCTGATTCGCGCTTAATACCCGTAACAGGTGTGGATTCGAAAAGTCGCGCGCCACGCTTTAACGACGCCTCCGCAAGCCCTGCCCCAAATCGACCCACATGCAACGACGCACTGCCTGGCTGCAATAAACCACCATGAAAAATATCCGAGTCGATTTCGTTACCCAGATCCGATTGACTGAGTAACCGTACATCCGGATCGACGCTGTTACGCAACATATCAAATGTCAATGCGAGTTTCTCGACGTGCTCAGGCTTTGCCGCAAGCTTGAGTTTGCCGACCCTTGCAAAATCGCAGTCGATCCTCTCCTCACGTACAACCCTCTCGACCGTATCAACAGCAGCGCAGAAAGTTGTGTAGAAGCCCCGTGCTCTTTCCTCACCGTACTGTTTAACGACCTCGAGGTAGTCCTGTAGCAGGCCGGTGTTGCATTGCCCGCCATTTCTGCCAGATGCCTCGCCGATCATGCGCCCGGCCTCCAACACCACGACGTCGGCGCCAAACTTCACCAGTGACAATGCGGCCGACAAGCCTGTCAGGCCGCCGCCGATCACAATGACATCGGCCCGCCCTTCAACTTCCCCGGTCGCCAGACCTTTTATCGCCGGTACAGTATCCAGCCAGTACGATTCGAATTTCATGGCCCGTAGCCTCTACAGACCCACGAGTGCCGGTAAACCGCTCAGATCCTGCATCTCATGATAGTTGTAATGCGGCGTAGAGGGCTCATGACCGCGCGCAACAAAAACCTTGTTCTTGATACCGATGTCGTGAGCCGTCATCAGGTCATAGCGAAGACTGGAGGAAACATGCAATACGTCTTCCGGTCCGCAGCCCAGATTGTCGAGCATGTACTCAAATGCCGCTTGCCTTGGCTTATAAACTTTGGCGCTGTCAGCTGTGAATATCTTGTGAAACGGTGCGCCCAGCTTTTCAACATTTTGATCGATCTGGTCGTCAGACGCATTCGAATAGATCACGAGCGGGTAGTGCTCGGCGAGCCGCGCCAGCGGTTCAGGAACGTCATCCTGGGGGCCCCAGGTCGGAACTGCATTATAGATGGCCAGCAGGTCTGCTTCTCTGTATTCAATGTTGCGCCGCTTGCACGCACGTTGCATCGCTGAACGGATGACATCTATGTACGGCTGCCAGGGACCGAGAACCTCGTCAAACCGCAGCCAGGCAAAATCAAACACGTATTGCTCTAATTCCTCTTTGGTCGAAAACCGGTCGGCAAAAAGAGTGCGGGCCATGGAGGCCATTTGGAAATTTGTCAGTGTGCCGTAGCAGTCAAACGTAATGTACTTCGGTCTTAGTTTGGTCATGGATAGGCTTCCTGAATTGTCTCAGCTTCGCATTTCACCATGAAGTGCCCCGAACGTAGCGCCAATTATCGGTGTGTAGCGCCAACAAAACACCGAATCCCCTTCGGATTCAGCATTGTTTGCTGGATAAGTGGTCGCTCGTGATGCCATCGAAATTCTTCCAATTCCATTACAGCACAAAATGCCAAGTTCCGATCCGAGAACCACATTTAGCTCGCGTTTCCGGCTGATCTCCAGACCCATCAACCGGTCTAGCACGGATAAAATTTCATCATGGGCCGACCGCTGCCTGAGCAACTTACATCCGGATGGAATGATGTCAAAAAATGATCTGAAATCACTAGACCGCAATCACCTTATTCACTCGGTCACCAATTTTCGCGCTCACGAGCGAAGTGGTGTTTCAATTCTCGAGAGAGGCGACGGTGCTTACCTTTTTGACACCGACGGCAATAAGCTACTGGACGCATTCTCCGGACTGTGGTGTGTCAACACAGGCTACGGACAGGAAAGTATCGTCAAGGTAGCGGCCGAACAGATGTCTCGTCTGCCATACGCAACGACCTATTTCGGCTTCGGATCTGAGCCTGCAATTCGCCTGGCCGCGAAACTGGCGGATCGCGCGCCGGGCTCCCTTAATCATGTGTATTTCACACAAGGCGGATCGGACTCGATCGATTCCGCCATTCGCTACATCACGCATTATTTCAACGCAATCGGCAAGCCGCAGAAGAAGCAATTCATCGCTCTTGAGCGCGGCTACCACGGCACCTCGTCGATCGGCTCGGGATTGACCGGCCTGCCTGCATTCCACGTTAACTTCGATGTACCGCTCGCGAACCAGCATCATATACCATCGCCGTATCCCTATCGTCACGAGTCAGGCGACGATCCCGCCGCGCTGATCGCATCCTCTGTCAAATCTTTGCGCGACAAGGTCGGGGCTCTCGGTGCGGACAACGTTGCCGCGTTTTTCTGCGAGCCGATCCAGGGTTCCGGCGGCGTCATTATACCGCCACGCGGTTGGCTCAAAGCCATCAGAGAGGCCTGCACCGATCTGGGAATCCTGTTGGTTGCCGATGAGGTCATCACGGCGTTTGGCCGCACAGGTCCCTTGTTTGCGAGCTCCGCCGAAGATGTTGTACCTGACATCATCACGTTGGCCAAAGGACTTACGGCGGGCTACGCACCGATGGGTGCGATGCTGTTCTCTGACGAAATCTACAACGCAATCGCAGATGCCGGCATAAACGGTGCTGTCGTCGGCCACGGCACAACCTATTCAGCGCATCCGGTGAGTGCTGCAATCGGTCTGGAGGTGCTGCGCCTGTACGAAGAAGGCGGTCTTCTTGCCAATGGCGAAAAAGTTGCGCCGATATTTGAACAAGGCTTGCAAGCGTTGCGAGAACACCCGCTCGTGGGTGACGCGCGCCAGAGGGGACTACTGGGCGCCCTCGAACTGGTCGCCGACAAGGCAAGCAAGCAACGTTTTGATGCGTCGTTGCGTTTGAGTGCACGAATCCAGAAAAAAGCCTATGAAAATCGCATCATTTTCCGGGCCTTTGCGGACGACATTCTCGGATTTGCCCCAGCACTCTGTTACACCGAAAGTGAATTAGCGCTGTTGTTTGAGCGGCTGCTCCAGACCCTGGATGCGGTACTTGATGACATCGATGTGCGTCGAAGTGTTGCCTGAGTCGTCGACGTCATTCCGTATCGCCGTCATTGCGGGCGACGGCATCGGAAAGGAAGTGATGCCGGAAGGACTGCGCGTGCTGGAAGCCGCCGCCTCACGTTTTGGATTAACGCTCGATTTCAAGTTTGTTGAGTGGGGTGGCTGTGACTACTACGAAACGCATGGCGAGATGATGCCGGGTGACTGGGCCGAGGAACTCAGTCAGTTTGATGCGATTTACTATGGCGCCGTCGGTTGGCCCGAGACAGTTCCGGATCACGTATCCCTGTGGGGCTCACTACTACAGATCCGGCGCGGCTTTGATCAGTACATCAACCTGCGCCCGGCGCGCACTTTCGACGGTGTCCCCTGCCCGCTGGCTGGTCAGGGGCCGGGCGATATTGACATGATTATCGTCCGGGAGAACACGGAGGGCGAGTACTCATCCGTGGGTGGCGTGATGTTCGAAGGCACGCCACGCGAATTCGTCGTTCAGGAATCGGTATTCACTCGTCACGGTAGCGAGCGCGTGCTTGACTATGCCTTCAATCTTGCACGAACTCGCGCCCGGAAAGACGTCACAGTAGCGACGAAGAGCAACGGTATTGCAATCAGCATGCCGTGGTGGGATGAACGGGCGGCAGAAGCTGCTGCGCGATATCCGGACGTCTCGTGGAACAAGCAGCACATCGACATACTCTGTGCGCGATTTGTACTGCAGCCACAGAAGTTCGATGTTGTCGTTGCGACCAACCTGTTTGGCGACATTCTTTCGGACCTGGGCCCAGCCTGTACCGGCACGATCGGCCTGGCCGCATCCGCCAATTTGAATCCCGAGCGAAAATTTCCGTCCCTGTTCGAACCGGTGCACGGATCGGCGCCCGATATTTACGGCAAGAACATTGCGAATCCTGTCGCAATGATCTGGTCCGGGGCGATGATGCTCGATTTCCTGGGTGGCCATGAAGGTCCTGCCCATGACGCGCACAATCAAATCGTCTCATCTATCGAGACTATTCTGAAAGCGGGGCCGCACACACCGGATATGGGTGGCACCGCATCAACCACAGACATTGGCAAGGCCATCGCGGCTTCTGTCACACACGACAAGCGGACACACTGATGCTAAACCACACAATAGAAAATCCGACCAGAGAGTGGCTGGACCAGATTGCGAACCGGGAACTGGTTCGTACAGAGAACTTCATCGGGGGCAAGTGGCAAGTATCCTCCAGCGGCAAATCCTTCGATATTACCGATCCGTCCACAAATGCCTTTTTGATACAAGTCACTGACAGCAATGCTGACGATGCCAGGGCAGCCGTGGACGCGGCAAGCGCGGCGTTTCCCGCTTGGCGAGCCACCTCCGCCCGCGAAAGAGCGAAGCTGCTGAAGAAGTGGCGATCACTGCTGGAGTCCAACCTCGAAGACCTGGCAATGCTAATGGTCCGTGAGATGGGCAAGCCCATCGTGGAAGCTCGCGGTGAAGTCGCCTATGGTGCTTCGTATATTGAGTGGTTTGCCGAGGAGGCAGTGCGGGCCGCCGGTGACTTGGCACCGCTGATTATTCCTGGCAACCGGCAGATGGCGGTGAAGGAACCGGTCGGTGTCATTGCCGCAATTTCGCCGTGGAATTTCCCGCTGGCCATGATCGCTCGGAAGATCGCCCCGGCTCTCGCCGCTGGCTGCACGGTCGTGGCGAAGCCGGCCGAAGACACGCCGCTAACCGCGCTTGCGCTCGTTAAGCTGATTGAAGAAGCAGGATTTCCGCCAGGCGTCGTCAATATTATCTCGACTTCACGCGACAACGTTGCAGATGCCGTTGATGTCTGGCTGAAGGATTCACGCGTTCGAAAAATTACCTTCACTGGATCCACGGCCGTTGGCAAACACCTCGCCCGTGAATCAGCCAATACATTGAAAAAACTAACCCTAGAGCTGGGCGGTAACGCACCGTTCATTGTCTTTGAGGATGCCGATGTTGACGCTGCGGTCGAAGGACTGATGAAAGCCAAGTTCCGCAACGGTGGTCAGACCTGCATTAGCCCGAACCGGGTCTATGTTCACAACGACGTTTACGACGAATTTGCAGAAAAAATAACGGCGCGCGTCGAGTCGCTGCGCGTCGGACCAGCGGTTGACGAAACGACAAACATCGGCCCAATGATCAACCTTCGTGCCATAGAGAAAATTCATCGTCACGTCAGCGATGCCTTGAGAAACGGCGCAACGCTGCTAACTGGCGGTGACCGCCTGCAAAACGATGTTGCGGACGGTCCCAATTATTTTCAACCGACAGTCCTTGGCAACGGAAGCCCGGCGATGACGCTTTCCTGCGAAGAGACCTTCGGACCGATCATCGCGCTTTTCAGATTCGACTCTGAAAAGGAGGTAATCGAGGCCGCGAATGACACCCCGTTTGGTCTGGCCGCGTATTTTTACTCGTCCGATGTGAAACGCATCTGGCGAGTTGGTGCTGCGCTCGAAAGCGGTGTTGTCGGTGTCAACCAGGGGGCCGTCGCCAGTGAAGTGATGCCGTTTGGCGGCATCAAGGAGTCTGGCTACGGACGTGAAGGCTCGCGCTTCGGCCTCGATGAATACATGCATATCAAATACCTGTGTCAAGGCGAACTTGCATAGGTAAAGTGATTGCCATGAATAAGCCGACCGCCTATCCCATCGAGATCGAGATCCCGACTATCCTGTCCTACGCCGACGGATCGGACGGTATTCCTTACGTGCACACATTTGACAGCGGCAGCCCTGGTGCGCACGTGATGGTCAACGCGATCACGCACGGTAATGAAGTGTGTGGCGCCACTATCGTCAAGGAGCTTCTCGATCAGAAGGTGCGACCACAACGCGGGCGCCTTACGCTGGCGTTCGCCAACGTCGACGCCTTTCACAACTTTAATTTCGAATCGCCCGATGACTCTCGCTTCGTCGATCAGGATCTGAATCGGGTCTGGACAGCCGAGTTGCTGGATGATGCATCGCAGAATTCATCGGAGCTGCGCCGTGCACGTGCACTACGCCCTGTGATTGACTCGGTCGATCTGCTGCTCGATCTGCACTCGATGCACGAGCGCAGCGACCCGCTGGTCGTCGCGGGCCCGCTCGACAAGGGTGTTGCCCTGGGACGCAAAGTCGGTGTGCCCAGCACAATTATCCGTGACGAAGGGCACTCCGATGGACGACGCCTTCGCGACTACGGCCAGTTTGGCGATGCAAACAGCGAGCGTAACGCGATGCTTGTGGAATGCGGCCAGCACTGGGAAGCCTCGGCTATTGTTGTCGCGAAAGACTGTACTGCACGATTCCTCGTGTCATCTGGCGTCATGGACGAACAGCGTGTCCCGGCAGGCTGGATTCAGCCGGGCTCACAGACATCCCGTGTTGTCTCGGTCACCCATGCGATTGTCGCAAAGAGCATGGACTTTCGGTTTGCAGCGCCCTATACCGGCCTGGAAACCTTTGCCAAAGCGGGTGAGGTTATCGCCTGGAACGACGGCGAACCAGTCCTTACACCGTACGATAATTGCGTCCTCATTATGCCGTCTTTACGGCAGTTAAGACCGGGGGTCACGGTAGTACGGTTGGGTCAGCTGGTCGCTCAGTAGCCCAATGATCGGTCGACGACGCCGACCATTCGTTCGCCGCGTTCGTGGCGCCGTATATTTTCCAGTAACGCGTTTGCCGCCGTATCATAGCCAGTCATGCTCGCGATGTGCGGTGTTACCAGAATGCGTGGATTCTTCCAAAAGGGATGATCCGTCGGCAGCGGTTCCTCCGATGTGACATCGAGAATCGCATTCGATAGCTGGCCACTGGACAGTGCCGATAAGAGATCTCCTTCAACGAGATGACCGCCACGTCCAACGTTGACCAAACTGGAACCTCCGGGCATCGCATTAAACAGATCACGATTGAGTATGCCCGTTGTCGCTGCTGTCAGCGGCAACAAACAGACCAGTATGTCGCAGCCGGAAACAAACGTTTGCAGGTCGTCGCTGCCGGAGAAACAGGTGACGTTTTCAATTTCGTGCTGCGAACGGCTCCACGCGCGGAGTGAATATCCGAACGGTTCGATTGCATCAAGCACGGCCTGCCCGAGGCTGCCGAGCCCCATAACACCGACACAAACGTCTGCAGCAGATCTTGTCGTTACGGGTTTCCAGGTGCCCTCGGTCTGCGATTGCTGATAGCCAAGAATATTGCGGTGCAGGGCCAGCACTGCAAAACTCACATACTCGCGCATGCCCTCGACGATCGCGGGATCGATCAGGCGCACGATCTGGATTTCGTCCGGGATGCTGGACAGGTCGAACTGGTCCACGCCGGCCCCGGTCGAAAACAGAACCTCGAGCTTCGGGAATTCAGCCGTCAGATTGTCGATCGGGTCCCAGGCGGCAAGGTAGCGAACCTCTGCCGGATCGCCAAATTCGGGCCATACTCGAAACTCCACACCGGGATCGCTCCGCCCAAAATAATCGCGCCAGGCATGTCCGCGCTTTTGATCTGCTTTGTAAGCGATGACGGCTTTCATACAAGGTCTACTTCTTTCCCAGTACCTCCAACAACGCTACCACGGTGCCTTCCACACCGCCTCTAACCGACAGTTCCGGCTCAATCTCAAAGACCGGCGAATGATGGCCCGGTGCACGCGGGCCGCCAGCTTCGGCTTTATCGAGCACATCCTGCGGCGTGCCCCCAACGGACCAGTAGACACTGGCGATATTCGTGCCGTCGACGAGGTGCGGATAGTCTTCAGCGCCCATACCGGTCGCGGGCTGCACGAATACCGCCTGCTCGCCCAGCACCTTGACCCAGGCCGCCTTCAGTCGTCGTGTAAGTTCAATATCGTTATAGGTTGGCGGATTCATCTTGTCGAGGACGACGACCTCGGGCAGCTTTTCCTCGGGCAGGCCTGCGGCCCTGCCCGTGTTGACTGCGATTCTCTTTATACCGTTGAGCAACAGATCGCGTGAGTCGTTGTCCAGGTAGCGTACCGTCAGCTTGAGTACCGCCCGGTCTGGAATGATATTGCGCGCTTCTCCGGACTGAAAAGATCCCACAGAAACAACGCCGGATGAGCGCGGCGCAAGCTCACGAGAAACCAATGTCTGCAGCGCAACGACGATCTGGCTACCGATCAAAACTGGGTCTTTCGCATGATGCGGGCTGGCACCATGGCCCGGAACGCCATGCACGATGATGTCCACCGAGGCAGAACCTGCGTACGTCGTTCCTTCCGACACCTTTATCTTTCCCGCCGGATTCCCGGTAGCAACGTGCAGCGCGAATGCGTAGTCGGGCTCGCCGAATTTCTGCCAGATGTTATCGTCCCGCATTGCCCGCGCACCAAGACCGACTTCCTCGGCCGGCTGCACGATGAGCATCAACGTACCGCTCCAAAGTTCTTTCCGCGCGGCCATCTGCCGCGCTGTTCCCACAAGGCTCGTAATATGCACGTCGTGACCGCAGGCGTGCATGACCGGAACCTCTTTGCCAGTTTCGGGATGGAGCTGCCTTGCCCGCGACGGATTAGGCAGACTGGTCTGCTCCTCAAGTGGCAGTCCGTCCATGTCGGCACGCATCATGGCCATTGGGCCTTCACCGTTCTTGAGTATTGCCACTACGCCGGTACCGCCGACGCCTTCTGTCACGGCGAAGCCCGCATCGCGCAGCTCGTTCGCCATACGCTCAGCCGTTTTGAACTCGACGTTGGACAATTCTGGATTGCGGTGAAAGTGATCCCAGAGAGCACCTAGATGTGCGTCGTAATCTTTCTTGACGCTGTCCGATAGCTCAGCTGCGCTGGCACACGTTGTGATCATTAGCGCCGCGCTCGTTAGTGCAATGACAAGCTTATTCATGTTCGCTCCTGATTCATTCTGGCTCGTGCGGCAAAACAAACGACAAAGTCGCGACAATTTGTACTTTGTCCGCAACTTCGGGATCGTCATTTTTGGTCGCGTAGTAAGCTTGAATAACATTGAGTCCCTGATTGCGAATCCTGAGACGAACCCGGCCATCTTCATCCGATACTATGGGCGTCGCATCCGGATCGTTTACGTAATCGACGACTACGGTGGCGCCCGCTACGGGTTTGCCGCGATACAGGACTCGCAACCCTATCTCACTGTCTTTTTTGTCCGGCAGGATTGCGTCATCTGGAACAATCTGCAAATCCTGGCCCGGCAAGTTACCAAGCGGTTCCGCCAGCGGACTGCGCAGGTGAACCGTAAATTTGAGAACAGCGGCGCTGAGTACTGCGTTCTCTATCTCCTGACGTCGACCACGAGACCAGGATCCGTCTTTCTTCTGGCTCCAGATACCATTGTCGAATGCAGCGGCGACGATCGCCGGATGTGCATCAAGATTTGCTGTCACCAGAAATTCGCTCGCGCGGAGTGATGTCTCTACTGGCTTTTGTAGGACATCGTAGGCCGCAATGTCCGTTATGAGCGGCAAACGCTCGACCATGTTGAGGTCATCTGCGCCGACACCGAAAATAAGCGCCAGCTGTTTGGAGCGTTCGGCAAACCAGATTCCGTGTGCACTGGCTGCGGCTGTTGCAAACACGGACAACAGCAGGATGATCACTAAGAAGATCTTGTTTGGCAGCATTTTTTACCCCAAGAATACCGGCGCTGTTAGCGCACAAAGGGCGCTG
>DDIP01000317.1 GCA_002338605.1 Proteobacteria bacterium UBA1847
CCAGCTTCGTCGGCTGCACACGAAACGAAAGATGACTTTCTGGTATGGCGCCCGAAGTCTCCGAGAGGCTTTCTACGTTGATGAATTCAACCAGCTGGCGGCTGAGAACGAGAATTTCGAGTGGCATCTTGCTTTGTCCGAACCGAGCCCCGAGGATAGCTGGAGTGGCTACACCGGCTTCATCCACAAGGTGCTCCGCGACGAATACCTGCTGCAACATCCGGCACCTGAGGATTGCGAGTACTATTTGTGTGGACCACCAATGATGAATTCGGCGGTTATTGCAATGCTCGAGGATCTGGGTGTGACCAGTGACCACATTATGCTCGACGACTTCGGGGGCTGAAGCATGACAATCGCGACAACTATTCTACTGAGCTTTGTCGTCATCCTTGCCGTCGTCGGCGCGATGGGTATTGGAGTGCTGGCAGGACGGCAGCCGATCAAGGGAAGTTGTGGCGGGCTTGGCGGCGGTCCCTGCGAACTCTGCAGCGGCAAGTGTCCGAATCGCGATTCGGACGGAGGAGGCGAGTAGATGCCAGCAAAATCGGTATCGGTGAAAGACTATATGTCAGGCCGACTCGTAACGTTTACACCCGAGACGGATGTACTGGATGTCATTCATGAGCTTGTCGAACACCGCATTGCCGGAGCGCCGATCGTTGACCAGCAGGGAAACCTGGTGGGAATGATTTCCGAGTTCGATTGCATGCAGGTCGTACTTGCCGCCGGGTACCACGGTCATCCGGGCGGCCCCGTGTCGGAACTGATGGTAACCGATGTGCAGACGGTTGATGCCGACATGAGTATCGTCGATCTGGCAGAGCTGTTCATCGAGTCTCGATTCCGGCGTTTTCCAGTACTCAAAGACAATCGGCTGGTCGGGCAGATCAGCCGTCGCGACGTACTGCGGGCACTGGGTGAGATCGCAAGACATTAGTCACGTTTGCGAGCTGTCGTGAGCGCCTTGCGGCGCAGGTAGGCGTAGACTTCAAGCAGCGGCAGTTCCTTCGGGCAGATGTCGTGACAGGCCATCAAACCGAGGCAGCCAAACACGCCGTCCTCAGTTGCGAAGACGTCGAACCAGTCAGAATCGTCTCGCTCATCGCGCGGATCCATCATGAAGCGCGCAATACGATTCAGGCCGGCAGGCCCCTTGAAGTCTTTCGCAAACCTCGCGGCGCCACAGGCAGCAACACAACATCCGCATTCGATACAGCGATCACTCTCGTAAAGAGTTGCGGCCAGTTCATCGTCCATCCTCTCTTCAGCGGCATTCGGATTGAATGCTTGCTTTGCATGAATCCATGCTTCGCTGCTCGCTGCCATTTCGCGGAACCAGACGCCGGTATCAACTGACAAATCGCCGATCAGCTTAAAGACCGGTAAAGGCTGCAGTCGGATCAGGTCTGGCAAGTCCGCGGTCAGTGTTCGGCAGCCAAGTGAGGGCTTTCCGTTGACCATCATGCCGCAGGAACCGCAAATTGCCGAGCGACAGGCGAAGTCGAATTGCAGACTTGGGTCCATCGTTTCGCGAATCGTGTTCAAGGCGATGAAAAGCGACATGTAAGGCGTTTCTTCAATCTCAAAACGCTGCATGTGGGGTTGGGGCTGCTCTGCTTGGGGATTGAAGCGGAAGATCTCGAATGTGAGGCGCCGACCCGCTGGCGATGCGCGGCTCATGTCGCACTCCTCGACACACTGTCATTGAAATTGGTGGCATCCAGCCGGCCGGCAGCGATTTGCAGCGCGTCAACCGAGCCGTTGTATTCGTCGATGGTTTGTTGCATCGGGATGCGGGCATCGTCACCGTAACCGCGGTGTCCAGGTGGCAAATCGAGAATGCCGACGGGCTCGTAACTCAATTCCGGCATGCTGTTGCCCGTCGGCCATCGTGCCAGCGTGCGATTGAGCCAGCGTTCATCGTCTCGCAGTGGATAGTCAGTGCGACTATGCGCGCCACGGCTTTCAGTTCGGGCAAGCGCACCCATCGCAGTCACGAGTGCGAGTCTCAGCATGTTTTCGAGGCGTAATGCGAAGGTCAGCTCAGGATTCATTCCCGGCGCCTTGCTGCGGAGAACGGCAACGCTGCAGTCGTGCAGTTGTTGGCGCAATTCGTCAACTGCCTTGGCGAGTTCGTCGCCATGTCGGAAAATGCCAACATGGTTGATCATCGTTTCAGCCATTGCGTTACGTATGTCATATACGCTTGGCCCGGATCCACTGCGTTGCAACCACTCCCGGGCCCGCTGTTCCGCCTGCTGACAGGCATCCGTCCCGACGTCGAGATCGGCCTCATGGCGATGCCCCGATGCAAATTCAGAGGCACGCATGCCAACGATGCGTCCGGCGACAATTGTTTCGGCCAGGCTATTGCCACCCAGGCGATTGAAGCCGTGCATGTCCCAGCACGCGGCTTCGCCGGCGGCAAACAATCCCCTCAAGTTGTAGGCCTGTCCATCAGCGCCCACACGAATACCGCCCATGGAGTAGTGCTGGGTGGGCCGCACTGGAATCAGCTCATTGGCGGGATCGATGCCGACGAAGTCGCGGCATATCTCATACACCTCACGCAACTTCGTGCGCAGATGAGCGGAACCCAGGTGCCGAAGGTCCAGCCACAGATGCGGTCCGAACGGTGTCTCCACACCGTGGCCGTCACGCATTTGCACAGCCATGTGCCGTGAGACGACATCGCGACTCGCGAGTTCCTGCTTCTGAGGTTCGGCATCTACCATGAAACGCTGCAGCTCCCGGTTCAACAGGTAGCCGCCATCGCCGCGACAGCCTTCAGTAATCAAAATACCGCTCGGTGCCAGGGCGGTCGGGTGAAACTGAACGGCTTCCATGTTGCCGAGCGGCACGACGCCGGTGTTCAAAGCGATGGCCGCACCCATGCCCTCATTGATTGTTGCATTTGTCGTGTATTGTCCGAAGATGCGGCCATGTCCGCCGGTTGCGATGACGGTCGCTTTCGCGAGGACTGAAAAAAACCGGCCCGTGCGCAGGCAGCGTACGACAGCTCCGATGCAGCGCTTGCCGTCATGAATCAGTTGCATCGCCTCGACCCGATCCCGAACCGTGATGCCCAGGCGGAGGACTTCGCTGTCAATTGCATAAAGTGCCGCATGACCGGTTCCGGCCGCCGCATAGCAGGCGCGCCACTTCGCCGTTCCGCCAAAGTCCCGGTGCATTATGAGTCCTTGCTTGTCGACAGATTCTTCGATACTCACTCGTTCGCCCCGAATGAAGTAACTGTTCCTGCCGCCGCGAACTCGCGTCCACGGTACGCCCATGTGGGCGAGTTCTCTGACTGCGCGGGGCGCCTGTTCGGCGAATAGCCGCGCGACCCGTTGGTCGGCACCCCAGTCGGAACCTCGCACGGTATCGATGTAGTGTGTTGTCGGATTGTCTCCGTCGGCCTTCACACAATTGCCGAGGGCCGCTTGCATACCGCCCTGCGCTGCACAGCTGTGGCTGCGGCGCGGTGGAACCAGCGAGAGTATGAGGACGGCATGTCCTGCGGCCGCTGCTTCAATGGCGCAACGCTCGCCAGCCAGCCCACCGCCGATCACCAGTACATCGGTATTTTCGATAGCGTGCATCAGGTAATGTCTCGCGTAATGAGAAATTGCAGCGGTGGAGGGATGGCGCCAGCCAGTACCAGGAGTACGACTGCACCGAGCCCGAGAAAGAACCACAGAAGGACTCTTTCCAGAACGCGAAGCATCGTGCGCGACAAGCGAGCGCCGCCGCCCCATTTGATGGCCAGCCGGTACAGTCCGACACTGGCGTGAAACTCAACGCAGACCAACAGGATTGCATACGGCAACCAGAGACCTGCCTGTACGCGGGCGAGACTCGTCGCTGCCTCAATGCCCGGACCGTCGCCGAATAACGGTGTGAGAACGTCCAGCGCCAGCAGGATGATGTGAAAACTGCCCAGTACGAGCACTACCATGCCGGTGCGCACCTGCCAGATCCATAACAGCGATTCCTCGTGTGGCCGCAAGTCTATGGCCAGCCTTCTGAGCTCCGCTCGCTCGCGCCATCGCGCCGGTATCTTGCGACTGGCCAGCACTGCGTGCAGAAGGAACAGTACGAAAATAACGATGACCGTCGGTTGGGCGATATACCAGTCTTCGAGCGATTTCGCCATCCAGTCGAAGCCACGGCGGCCGGTGAGGATTGAACCGACGAGCACCATGTGGCCCCACATGAACAGCGCAAGAACCAGGCCGCTGCCACTGCTCAATAATTCAAGCGCGAGCTCGCGTTGCGCGTCGCCCGTGACAGTCGGACTATTCTGACGTTTCGACAAACTCGGCGGCAACGGCCTCGTACAGCGCCGTCGCATTTTCGGGTTCTTTGTGGACGATGCCGTAGTGGCAGTCGATACAGGTTTCGTTATTCTTCTCGGCTTGCGAATGGCGCCGCGCCGATGTCCGGTTTTGTGCTTTCAGGTCCATTGCCTCGATGCTGTGACAGCTGCGGCAAAACTTCGAGTCGTTTTCCTTGAACTGGCGCCAGACAATTTGCGCCATTTCCGCGCGGTGTGCTTCGAATTTCTCGGCCGTGTCCAGCTTGCCCGCCAGCTCGGGTATCACATCGAGCGAGACGACGGCTTTCGTCCAAACCAGTTCAAACCAGTTGTCATGGGGCAGGTGACAGTCCGCGCATTCGGCACGAACTCCGGCCGCGTTTGTGAAATGACTTGAGGCTTCGTATTCGGGTCTTATAAAACTTTCGTGCGAATGGCAGGTGAAGCAGAACTCGGTCGTGCTCGTTGCGTGCAGCACGTAGTTGGTTGTCCCCAGGCCGATGGCACCGAGTACGAATGCGATAAACGCACCTGCTGGAATGCCCAACAACCACTTGCTTCGCGGCCTGCTCCAGAGTTTTGACGGCGTCTTCTCATTGGCATTGTTCATTTTTCTTACTCGGCGTAGAGCGGCGCGATATCCATGTAAATTTTGTAATTCGAGATCTTCGACCCGTCCATCGTGAATACATCGGCGAACGGCAAGGCAATCTGGCTGCCGTCGTGCCGCGTGTAGTTAACGCTACCTTCAGCGACAAGAACGTTAGCTTGTGAGGTGACGAAATCAACGCTGTGACGGAGGGCTGCGATGCTTGACAAAAATGTTGCCACCGCTTCGGCGATTGCGGCTTTGCCCCGTACCGCCGGTGTCGAGCCAAAGCGGAAGTGCGCGTCGTCCGTCAGAAAACCGGCGAAGGCCGTCGCATCCATGGCATCGATGGTGGCAAACAGATCCTGCAGCATCAATTGCTTGGGAACGGCGCTGCTCATTGCTGACTGGCGTAGAAATGGATGAGCGCCTCGACATCGTCTGCGCTGAGCGGGTCCATCACGTCTTTCATCTTGCTGAGCTGTTCCCGTTCACCGGAAGCGTATTCCTGGAATGCAGTTCTCAGGTAGCCACCCCACTGACCTGCGAGGATACCGGCCTCGTCGTCGGCATTGCTGCCGCCGTCGGAATGACAGCGTTCACAGCTCTCGTCATGAATTGCCTTGCCGGCGGTGGCCTTGGTCGCGTCGAAATCCTGTTTAGCCGCAACGAAGGGGAGTTCACTGAAATGCGCGGCGATGTCCTCAATCATTTCATCGCTAAGATTGCTGGCGATTTCGCACATGTCTGTCGCCGGACGGCTCGTATCGCCCTGGCGATATTCTGATTTCGCGCAAGGGCGTGCTCTGTCTCGATAGATAAACAGCGCCTCGGACCCCACAAATGAGTCGACCCCGGCAATCGTCGGTATGTCGTCCCATTGGCTGACACCGTTCTTGCCGTGACAATCGGCACAGGCCTCGATCGTTGCGTCGAGGTCGGATGAGAGCGAAATCCCCGGCAGGCAGATCACGATGAAGACAATGAGTCCGGTCATACGGTGCATGATTCAACCCCTTAGATTGGCTGGTGACAATCAAACCATACCTGATTGTTTCACGAACCCGGAAAGATCCCTGTAGGTAATTGCCGCAGTTACGATGCGTAGTCCCAGCAATAAGAAAAGCCGTCGATAACTGCTAAAAGAGAACGTACAAATTCAAGGCGCGCGACTGCGCTCCGCCGCGCTGCACCAACGGGGGGAACACCATGATCAACTCGGGATGTCAGCGGGTATTTTGGGCCAGCCTGCTAGTAGCTTCGACGTTTTTGGCGGGCTGCAGCGGCAGCGACGGCGCTGCCGGTGCTG
>DDIP01000376.1 GCA_002338605.1 Proteobacteria bacterium UBA1847
CGGCCGGCGAAGTCATCGAAGACTACCTCGATACGCCGCACAGTCTCGATCCGATGGCAACGGCAACGCTGACTCTGCCGCAATGGGACAAGCGCGGCGGAACCGGAGCTAATTTCCTGGTTCGCTGGAGCGGCGAGGCTGGCATCAATGCTCCGATCATTGAAGTGGTGATGGCGGGAACACGTGGCACCCAGAGCTTTTCGTTTATTCGAGCTGGGCAGGAAATCATCGAGTAAATAGCCCTACGCTGGGTGGCAGGTCCTTGCGAGTTCCGTTTTGTGTTGCGTCCAGCGGCCCGAGGATGAGATTTCTGTGGCCGCGGCGCACCGGGTATTCACAAGCCTGTACGAGAGCCATGCATTTTTCGTGGCACGCAATCTGGCGAGAGCATAAAAAAGCCCCGGCGACTGCCGGGGCTTCCAATCCAACATCAGGTGCCATTATCGATGGCGTTGATTCACTAGAATCGGTAGCTTGCGCCAAATGTAATGCGACGATCTGTGAGTCCCTGGAAACACAGGATAGCGCCTTCATTGACACAGGATTGCACAACGTCTTCCTCGGTAAGGTTGACGGCCTCCAATCCAATGTTCAAATGATCATTCACTTCGTAGCTGATACTGGCATTCAGCTGACCGCGGTCTTCCGTGACCACCGGGAATCCGAACGTACTGCTCAGGGTCGCGCCACCTGCAGTGTCCTCTGTGCGGAATGCTTCACGCCATGTATAGCGCATCCTGGCCGAAAGGCCATACTTCTCATAGAACACCGTGATGTTGTAAGCATTCTCGGACAAATCCAGCAGGCCTTGCACTTCCTCAACAGTGACGAAATTTGCGTCGTCATAAATACCGTTTATCGCATTAAAGATATCGGTACCGCGAGTCGCGGAAGAATTGGTTGCCTTGCCACCTGAAAATTCCTGGATCGTATAGTTGGCCAGGAAACCAAAACCAGATGCCCAGCCGAGTCTGTCTTCAAATTCCGAGAGATCGTACTGGAACGCAAGTTCAACGCCTTTTTGTGTGGTTTTCGCAGTGTCATTGATCGTTGTCTGGATCGGAACACACAGTCCATTGCCCGGCTGGTCAGACAGGACGTTTCGATCAGGCAGTGGATTGTAGATACCACCACCTTCGCAAGGCGGAGTGATATCACGAAATCCGTTTCCATCGACGGTCACGTCCTCGAGCTGATTGACAAATATGTCTTTTCGTTCTTTGTGGAAATACCCGACGCTCGCGATTGCTGCAGGTGCGAAATACCATTCAGCCGACAGGTCAATCGATGTTACTTCTTCAGGCTTGAGATCCGGATTGCCGATCTCTACCGGGTTATTCGGGCCGGTGGGGAAATCGACCGATGTTGATAGAGCGTCGAAGTCAGGGCGCCGGATATCTTTGCCCCATCCAAATCGCAAGAGCACGTCATCGGTTGGGCTTGCGACGATATTCAGGCGGGGCAGCAGGAAGTCATACTGACCGCTTGTTACGACCTGCGTAACTTGACCAGCGGCAACAGAATTACCGAGCGAATTGAGGTCCGTTTCCAGATAGCGCAATCCAACGTTTCCTCGGAAAATGCCATGCTCGAAATTTGCTTGCGCATAAAGGGCATGGGTTTTTTCTTCGATGTCGAAAAACGCCGTCGTACTCGCTTCGGGGTCTGCCAGTACTCTCATTCCCGGTGCTGCCAGAAGCGCGGCCTGCAGGATGTCCAGTGTTCCATCCGGATCAGAGAATGCCAGGTCCGGGCTGATCAGGAGAAAGTTTCGGAAAGCCAGGGTTCTCCCGTCGGCATCACCAAAATTGGACGGACCGCGAACAAGCAGCTGCTCGAACAATGTACCCCTCGGGCTGTCGTTCATTGCGCTGAGGCCAATGCCCGAGCCAACGTCGTTGTTGGTGCTCTCCGTTTTATTGTACCGATAACCAAAATCGATCGAGTTAATCGCTTTCCAGCCAAGGTCGTACGTGAAGTCGGCGCGGAATGCGTTTTCGGAGTTATCGTGTGTATTACGTCCAACATTCACGGCGTCCAGTACGACGTTGGCCGGATTGGTCAGATCCGCGACCGTCGGCGCGTAAATCGAATCAAAATCGACACCGAAGGTCAGTGAGCCACCAGTAAGATCATAAATAAAAGGAACGGCGTTATCGTTGCTGGTGCCATCAAGCGGTGTCAGCGGGTTTGGGTTGATAAAGTTGAGAGTTGTGCTCAAGTCAGGACTGAATGTGTCTGACGAAGATGATGAGACCTCAACTCGACCCGACCATCGGTCCCGGTACCAGTCAGTACCCAGCCGGAAAATCTGGCTGTCGGTAATACGTGCACCGGTATCACTTGAGAAACGCAAATTAGGATCGTCATCATCAACCAACAGATTTGGCTGAATTGTGCCGGTAGCGGCCACCTGGATACTGCCAAGTGACTGGCCGCCGAGTGAGCCGAAATTCACTGTTTCAAATGAATCCGGGACATTGTAGTTGAGCACGCTGCTGACACCGGATCCCTGAACGCGCGAGCTATCCTGACGACGTTCCTGGTCATTGAGGATGGTGTCAAAATAAAACGTCATGTTGTCATTCGGAGCCCATTCGAGTGTCGCGGCAATATTGGTCGTCTCATACTCGAAATTTTCCAATTCCTGATTAAGGAACTGGATGCCGACGAAGTCGAAGGATTGTGCAGCCGGCCGTTGAGTTACCTGGTTTTCAGTGCTGCCGTTTCGAACAACAACGGCATTGGTGTTTTCAACAAGGCCACCGTCACGGTCGACACGAGGGCGGAATGAGGTTGCTTCCTGCTCAGCATAGCTGGCGCTGATTACGAAGCCGAAGCTACCGGCGTCCGTGTCCCAGTTGTCGCCGAAGGTGCCGGAGAGTCTTGGTTGCACACCGTCGGTGGTAAGGCTGCTGTCCTCACCCTGAAGGCGCACGTAGCCCAAAGTCTCGGTCAGTTGCAGTGGACGGATTGTTTTCAGGTTGATCGTTCCGCCGACCGAACCTTCAATTGTCTTTGCATCGGGTGATTTGGCGACTTCAACGCCCGCGATAATGCCTGCGGATACGTCTTCAAAATCGATGCCGCTACGTCCGGATCCGGAACCCACGGTTGAAACGCCGTTGATTTCGGTGCGGTTTGCGTTGGTACCACGAATCTGAACGCCGGTACCGACGCCGGCTGTTCGCGTAATCTGGATGCCTGTGACGTTCTCGAGAACTTCAGCGAGATTCTGATCGGGAAGCTTACCGATGTCCTCTGCCACAATGACTTCAATCAGGTTGTCCGAGTTTCGCTTTTGCTCGACCGCATTCGCCAGCGATCCGCGGATACCGGTGACGACGACTTCCTCTATCGCCTCGTCTTGCGCCGTGGCCGTCGACGCAAAGGTCAGCACGGCGACGGGTAATGCGAACAGGGCGCTCGCACGCTGAGTTTTCATGGTAATCCCCCTTAGGATGGTAAAAAACGGATTTCCGGCCGGATGCCAGACGCGTTTTTATAATCCAATTACTGAACTTTTGTCAACCAAAGCAAGCTCCAGAGAAGGAAAATTGGTACTACCAACTAATAAACCGACTGAAAAATAGTAATTTATATTACTCGATCACTGCAGAGCTCTACAGTCAGGATGGTCTTCTAATCGATTCGATGCGCAAGCGCAATGCGATTGGTATGGATCAGTAGTGATACATAAATATACCAATTGTAACTAATTGGTATATTTATGGTGACTGCGGCCGCGACGACAGGCCGTTGCTCGCGATTTGCCGAACCGAATACACCAGCGGAACTTGTCTGGCATTATCGGGCAGGGCGGAGGCCTGCTGAGGCAATGCAATAGTGACCCGGTTTATGAATCGCATTTTTGTACTTTTGGTGGCGCTTCCCGGCGCGGGCTTTGGGCAGAACGTTGCCACCATCGACGAAATCGTGGTCACCGCGGCACCGACACGTGACCGCGTTAGGCCACCTTCACTTACTCTCGACCACGAAGCGCTGCAGGAACTCCAGCCGATCGCGACCGCTGATGTGTTTCGAAATATCACCGGTGTTTCGATGCGCACCAACTCCCGTGGCGAGTCGGTTATCCGTATTCGAGGCGCTGAAGAAAGGCAAACGCTCATTTTTCTCGACGGTGCTCCGCTTGCAACGCCGTGGCACGGCAGGGCCGACCTTGCATTGCTTCCGGCGGGGCTGATCGACCGTCTGGAAATATCCCGCGGTGTTATCCCGATTGAATACGGTCCCAATGCCATTGGCGGGGTCGTTGACTTGTTCACGTTCAAGCCAGGGCAGGGCGGTGACGTCCGGGCAGAGCTTCAGTTTGGTTCACTCGGTACTCGCAATGCGAACATCGTCGCCGGCGCTGGGTTCACTAACGGCTGGTCTTTTGTCGGTGGCGCATCGAAAATCAATCGCGACGCCGAACGAATCGCCGAGCGATCAAGCGTGCCATTCGACCCGACGAATGGCGACAAGCGAACCAATACGGACCTGTCGGGTACGTCGTTTTTTGCCGCCAGCGGCTACCAGGGAGACGCTTTCCTATTGTGGGCTTCCGCGCTGCACGCCGACGTCGAACGAGGCATCGCTGCCCAGGGCGATCTTGACCCTGCAGTGTCGAGCCCGCGATTCTGGCGAATTCCAGAGTGGCGCCTCACGCAACTGACTGTGAACGGTCGCTGGGATATGCACGAGAAACTGAATGTCCGGTTTACTGGCTGGCGGCAGGATTTTGCACAGAC
>DDIP01000184.1 GCA_002338605.1 Proteobacteria bacterium UBA1847
GTCATTGACGGGGAAGCTTACGTCGCGAAGGTATCATGATGCGAAATCGTGGCGAGAAAAACCTGCCGTTAATACAACGGATACCGTCTATCACTCCTTAATCTCTCCTGCCGTCCATCGACAGAAGCGAGGGTTACACGTGGGTCATTTTTAGATGCAAATATCCGCTTTAGTGGCTCAACTTAGGATGCAAAAAAACACCGTCAGGTCGGGGTAACTCCACGAACGGAGTTCCCAGAGTTTTGTGGACACCGCCCTCCAGTACGGATCAAACTACATTCCGAAGCAGCAATTGGGGTTTGAGGAGATTAACTTACTTGCCAATACAGCAGCCTCGTCGAGCTCATATTGCCTTAAGGATTCTTTCGCTTGTTCTAGTTGGTCTTTAACGCGCTGAACCTGTCGATGTGCTACCGCCCCATGATCCGATCCACCCATTCCTGCGTCAACCAGCAAAGTGTACGTTAACAGTGCGGCATAGCCATTGACGTTGTCACCAGGATTCCTGCCGTTGTAGTAGTTATCGAAGTATACGTTGGACATATAGAGAAGCCCTTCAGCATCCCCTTCTATCCACGCACCCTCAAACCAAGCAATGGCTTCTTGCGGGTCAGCAATTTGATTTGCATATTCGATCATCGCGATCGGAACTCGTCTTTCCGCAGCGACTTTTAACCAATCCGTAGTCTCAGTTTCGTGCTTGAGGTCTACTCCGGAACAATCTTCGTACCTAGACGTCATTTGCTGAATAACAGTCGGTATTTGCTCATGATCGGTCAAAGTAGCTGGAGTCGCCATGTTTGGAAAATGGACCGTATGTGTCTGCTGTAAAATATCGATAGCGTTCTCTAGATCCTCCTCGGTATCAAATGCCATTTAGCACATTTGTACCATCCCGTGCAAAATCAGGGCGGAAATGCCATCGCCAGCTTCGGCCTTTTGGCGAATGATCTCGAACTGATTGCCGAAGGGAGGCGCTGGATACTCAAATTCAGGCTGTCGCCTCCATGCAATATTTGCTATTTCCCCGCCAGGTAATGAGATATTCGTCGTCTCTAAGGAGATTCCCCCACTATCTGTAGGCGACGCTTCTTCAGCGTGTACCAGTTTTTTCCCCACAGCGACTTGGAGCTGTTCTACTTTTGGATCATCCGTTCTTGGGGGAATGGCTGCAAGTGGGATAACGAATGTATTGACGAGAATCAATACGACGACAAGTGCCGCAAGCAACCCGATCGCTTTTAGCAAGGACCGTCTCAAGCAGATACCGGACAATAGAATCCAAACACCTCTTGCTGCACCGGCGGCGAGCCCCCTTCCACCGTCATTAGCAAATTGCCTGTGACGCTGCCACTACTACTCCAAGGACACTGCCAGCGACGGTAAGCTCGACTGTTTGGGCTTGACCAGTAACCTGGCCCAGACGCGCTCCAGTTATAGGTGTCAGCAACGGTCGTGGTATCACAGTGAAAAGTATTCCCACATTGCTCGCAAGAAACCGACGCATAAAATGCTCCGGACATTCCCAGAACAATTGTCGTAGTAAGAACCATTCCAGCTTTCTTAACACTCATAGTTGTCCGCTCCGATAATACGCGTTAAAGAGCACCACTGAGGTAGCAGTATTGGCGTCCAAAACAGTCGAACGCCTTATCTAAGACCAATTCGATACCACTACTGTTACAGTTAGACCAAATATTGTGAAAGTCAAGGTGGGAGATTCGTATCCTCTGGGAGTTAACCACTGGGTTAACCCCAGACGCCGCGGACACAATGCAATTGTGCCAAGAAAGTCTGATACGGCCCGAAGTGCTCCTGCGGTAGTGACAGGACCGCGGACGCCGGCTGTTCTGTTGTGTAGAAAAGCCATTGAGATCAACCGATAATTATCATCTGGCGTTTTCAGAGAATCCGCGCATAGTTTGGAAACTTCGCATTTCATGATAGCTACCTTTATAAAGGGCGCTGAACTTGAATTTGGTTGTCGCGAGTGTTCACAACAACGATGCCAGCGGTCTGATCAAGGACTACCAATAGCGATGGTTCTAGATATTGTCGTCTTTTCGGACGCTCACACTTGGGGCAATCGGAATCGCGTAAATGCGCGATCTCAGGCCGATCACGCCTTGGCGGGTGGTTTCGAGTCCCTGGCTGAGCAATTCCTCGGCAGACAGGAGGCCGCCTACTTCATAGCTGAGTACCGTCTTCGGCGTCCAAATCTCGAGCCTCGCAGTAGCTATCGTCGCCAAAGCTTATCCGGAACGGGCTGCCTTCGTTGTCTAGAACTGCGGAAGCGATGTTAGGCTGAAGGATGCCGACTGCAAAGAGGGGCAGATCAAGAAAGACCCGCCCAATATCGATCTGTTTCCTGTTCCAAATTTCCTTCCTACTGCGTAGTAACTTGTTAGAAGGGAGGAAAAGCCATGACCAGACGCATGCCATTATTGGATGCCGCCGTTCTGCCTGTCGCTCTGGGGATCGTGGCGCTCGCATCCCCGTCTTTTGCGCAACAACCGGCAAGCAATGCAAACGGCCAGGAGATCTACGCCGACTACTACGCAACCGTCAAATCTTTGCAGCAACAGCATCAGAAAAAGCTCGCGGAAATCGACGAGCGCTATGGGACGGCGTTGCGTGCGTACCGCGAAGAGAATGTCAAGCGGGCCCAATCAATGTCCGATTTGAACACCGCGGACCACAAGGCTCTCAGGGAAAAAGGCCTGAAGGGTGCACAACGGCAGACCGAGTATGATCGAGTCCACGCCGGCGGGCATTTCTCGTTAAGAAGCCAGAAGCTGGATAACTGCGGTGGCAATCGGGAGTTTCGGGTTTTCACGCAGGTTGGACCATGGACGCTCAATCTTGGGCAGGTACTGCTGACTCGCGAGGCCGCAGCGATTGCAGATCCGTTCGTGCTCCCGAGGGCCGAGACGAACACGTCCTTCGACATCATCACGTACAACGTGGCACTTATAATTAAGGGTGGGCGTGACAACCGACAGAGAGAATACCGTGCCAAGAACATCGGGCGGCGCTTGCACCGTTACCACGTCGTCGTGCTCAATGAGGCCTTCCACTTCGGCCTGGAGGCGCGGTTCACGGTCGCTCCCGTCGGCACGAACCGATAACGCTGTTGCCGCGATCCAAAATCGGCCCAAAAACTAACTTGCCACCGTGAATGACGCCCGCCGAAGGGCACTAAAACGGCGGTCCTCCAATAGGTCGCCCCTGGCCACCATTCTCGCCAAGGTGGATATGTGCTTTGCTGTCACCCCATCACTGGCAGCGTTCGGCCGTCCAGACCAGCTCAACACGCCGATTCTTTGCACGCCCTGACGCGGTAGCGTTGTCCGCAATCGGGCGGGACTCGCCGAGACCGGAGGACGACAGTCGAGTCACATCGATGCCGGCGTCGACCAGGTAATCCATCACTGACTTCGCGCGGCGCACGGACAGGTCGAGGTTGTAGTCTTCTGATCCGTTGCTGTCGGTATGTGCCAGTATCTGTACAGTGTCGGCAGGCGCTTCACTCAAGGTATTGACCACTGTATCGAGGATGTCACGTGATGCTGGCGTTAAACGATCGGAGTTGCTTTCGAAAGTGACGCCCTCCAGGACCGAAACCACTTCTGCGCAAATTGGTTCGGGCGGTGGAGCCGGTGGCGGTGCCACGGGTGGGTTGTCCGGCGTGCGCTTGACGATCGGCGGCGCT
>DDIP01000188.1 GCA_002338605.1 Proteobacteria bacterium UBA1847
CACAGCCTTCGACGTTGCGAACGGTACAGGCTGCTTCGAGATCAGCGCGTTGTTGCAGGCATTCGAAGACCGCGCCTAGCACCCTTCCCCAAGGAGATCAAAATGTCATCCCCAGACACTATCGATGTTTACCTCATCCACGCGACGCTCGATTCCAACAGCGGTTCGCAAATCGGCTTCCCGCCAACGATTCAGGGATTGGCGCGCGATGCGACCATCTCTAATCTGATCACGCTCCTCGGCAACCTGCATTCGATGGGCCATGTTGGTGAGCCGCTCGCGCCGGCTGCTGTAGCTCGAATGCAGTTCTGGGGAATCGACGGTACGACGCTGGCTCACACCCAGCCGCTGAACGGTTTGCCCGAACCTCGCGTCGTTCTCCTCGTGTCGTGGCAAGGCGAAAAGAATCCGGTGCTTTCGAAAGAACAAGCCAAACCCCTGGCGGACAGCATTTTGAACTACGCACGAGAAAATGACGACAACTTCGCCAATTTCTTCGGCAGCAAGGACGTACCGACTCCGCAGGGCGCCGTCGAAGAGCCTCTATGCGAGATCCTGGTGCGATTCAGTTTTCTCAAGGACAAGATCGACGTTTTCGTAACGCGGGCCGGTCGAGAACATCTGAGCTTCGCGGCCGGAGTGACACCGGCCGCGCATCTGACAGGCTACGGACTCGAGACGACCTTCGGTGCCGCGGAAGTACCTCCGTTTGCGCAGTTGCCTCCCGAACTTGTGCAGATTGCGGTCACACTCGAACAGCGGCTGAGCGCGCTGGAATCGCTGGACTTCGAACAAGCCAGGCCGATCGTTAATGAGACCAATCAAACACTAGCGGACAATTACATCAAGGCGGCTGACTATTGCCCGGTGAACTCGCGGTTTATCCAGGTGCAGTGAGACCTTTCCAGTGTCTCTTCATCCGCGTCACTCAGGGGGAAGCAAAGTGATGGCACTCATGTCTGTTCCGATGCTTCTGGCCGAATCGCTGCGACGTTACCGGGTCGAAACCGACAGGTGCGGACTGATCCTGGATAGACTATATTCGGATTCTCTTCGACTCTACGCTCGGAATAGCGCATATAAAACTGTCCGGATTTAGGAGGAATAAGAAGATGACTAAAGCCCGCGAACCCGAAGAACCGAGAGCAGACGAAGCATCAAGAGAAGTTGATGCGTCGCGCCAAGGCAACACTCGGTCTGTGCTGTTGCGGCCGCTGAACAGCGGCTCCGACCAAGCGGCAGTACCCCTCTTCAAGACGTCCTCCGAGATCAAGTCGATGACGGTATTGCCCGACGGTGTTCGTGTTGCCATGGGAACTGATGATGGCGCGATCAAGATCTTCGACCTGAACTCCCAGCGCGAAATTCTCACTATGACGGGGCACTCTAAAGCAATCTCGAGCCTCAGCGTTTTTCCAGACGGGCAACGTATACTCTCCGGATCCTGGGATAACAGGATCAAGATATGGAACATCGAGGAGAAACGTGAGATCTCAGCCTACTTGGGGCATTCAGACAGTGTGTGGGTCGTTAAGGTGCTTCCGGACGGACATCGAGCACTATCGGGGTCCTCTGACAAAACGATGAAGCTGTGGGACCTCGAGAATCTGCGCGAGCTGCGTTCCTTTGAGGGGCACGATGGCATGGTCTCCGTGTTGACAGTGATGCCGGACGGCCAACGAGCGGTGACCGGTTCGGATGACTGCACGCTGAAGGTGTGGGACCTCGAGACCGGCGAGGAACTACGTACCTTAACAGGGCACACAACAGCGGTCCGTGGCGTCTGCGCGTTAGCCGACGGGCAGCGCCTGCTGTCTTCCTCGCACCACGGGGAATTCAAAATCTGGGACGTGAATACAGGTCGAGAGCTACTCAACTGGAAAGTTGATTCGGGCGGCCTCACAGTAGTACTAACGCCCGATCAAAGACGCGCAATCTCGAGTTCATGGGACAACACGCTCAGGCTCTGGGACTTAGAGAAGAATGAGGAGCTACACTCGCTCACCACCCGACTTGGTTCCGTCGAGGCCATGGCGGTTTCACCGAATGGTCGACAACTGGTCACGGCGTCGAGGGGCAAAGCACTGAGGGTGTGGGATCTCGACCGCTCGACGACAAGCGCAGAACCCCTGGGGCACTCCGCCAGGGTAACTTCGATCCAGGTCTGTGCCGACGGACAACGCGCTATTTCAGCTTCACTTGATCAGATGAAAATCTGGAACCTCGAATCCTTCAGTGAGGTTCTCGCCGTTGATGAGAAGTCGTATTGCGTTGCAGTGACTGGAGACTCTCGTCACGTGGTGTCCGCCTCAACCGAAGGTCCAATCACCGTCTGGGAGATCGGAGCCGAATCACCGCTGCGCCAGCTTCAAGGTAAGCGGTTTGTGGTCGATACCGTGTGCGTCTTGTCCGATAATCGGCGCGTGGTGTCGGGAGACAGGATGGGGATCTTGATGGTCTGGGATCTCGAAACCGGAAGAGTGCTCCGTGAATTCCGCGGTCACTCTGAATGGGTAACGGCCATCGCAGCACTTCCGGACGGATTCCAGGTAGTCTCCGGTTCCCGGGACAATACCGTGAAGTGCTGGGACCTCATTCGCGGTGAAATGACCGCCAGTTTCGCGGGCCATTGGGAAGCCGTGAGCGCAGTGTGCCCGCTTCCCGACGGTCGCCACATACTTTCAGGTTCATTTGATAGCACGCTGAAACTCTGGGACTTGGAGACAGGCGCGGAGGTGCGAACGTATTCCGGGCACTCAGATAGTGTCAGTGCAGTTGATGTGTTGTGGGAACAACGCCTGATCGTCTCGGTCTCGCAGGACTGGACGATGAAGGTTTGGGATCTGGATACGGGCGATTGCGTGGCTGACTTCGAAGCTGAAGGTGCACTCACCGATTGCGCGGTGAGTAGAGATGGACGAACGATTATCGCAGGCGAGGACAACGGTGCGATTCGCTTCATCGGTCTCGACGTTACGTGACGCGCAGCTGATCGAGCACCATCACCAACTGTTCGCAAGTCGTGACGCGGGACGTGGCCTCGACCACGCAGGGCCGTCCATTCGCTGACTTCTTCGTGCTCTTGGAGACGCCTCGCACGTTTGCGCTGCCCCGAGTGCCAGCCCAGATTCCGGCCCGTTGTCGCTTCCCTCGCCAGTACTTGCCCTCCGCGTCTCTAATGATCAAATTGCCACAATCATTCTCGCCGACGACTTCCCGACGGTCGATTCCGACCCACCGCTATGCGTCACGAATCTCAGAAATCAGGTACATTCTTCTCTTTTTTGTTGTAGTTTGCGACCGGTTGAAGTCACACGCGAAAGCAGCCGTTCGAGCGGCTCTTATCGAGGGTATAGTGGAGCTCGCCATTCGCCGAAAGCGGCCACTCGCGAACGGCGAGTTTCAGGAACCAACCTGGGAGCTCGAGCGGAGAGTATTGGCCGTTTTTCACCGCTTGCTTTTAGTCGGCACCGACGCTCCAGCGGCAATTCTTGGTAGTTTCTTTACGAATTCCACAAATATTTTCCTAGATTTGGGCCAATCGAACACAGTAGGTATGTATTGACGCCAAATTTGGGACTATCAAATGGAAAATCAGAACAACACTACTGGAAACTCTTCACATCCCATGACCACCAATTCCTGCGGCACTGAAGTGCGCCCTTGCAGTCAGCAAAGACCTAGGAAAGGGATACGAGTCGGACCAAAGCGCCCGTTCATGTCAGGCCATGTTTGGGAGACCCGGCAATACTTGAAGTTGAAGGGACGAACTCGGGATCTCGCTCTATTCAATCTCGGAATCGACAGTAAACTTCGAGCGTGCGATCTCTTGGATATCCAGGTGTCGGACGTGAGTTCCGGAAGTACAGTTTTCCAACAAGCGACAATCGTTCAGAAGAAGACCGAGGTGCCGGTAACATTCGAAATAACCGATGCAACTCGGGCATCTGTTCAGGCGTGGATTGAAGACGCAAAGCTGTCACCGGATGATTTCTTGTGGCAAAGCCGGAACGCGAAATCGGGGCATCTCTCGATGAGCCAATACTCGAGGATCATCAAGCATTTCGCTAAAGTAGTCGGCGCTGATCCGGCCGCCTTTGCTACACATTCGATCAGGCGGACCAAGGTAACTCTTATATACCGAAAGACTCAGAACCTACGCGCCTGCCAACTCTTGCTTGGACACAAGAAAATAGAAAACACCGTTCGGTACCTTGGGCTCGAACTCGATGACGCGCTCAAGATATCGCGAGACATCGATATATAGGGTCCACGAATGTCTGTCACCGGCACAAGTCGAAAACGAGCGGCCAGACACGAAATTGCCATATGAGTGTCATTAGTAGACCGCAATGACGTCGGTTCGAAATAGGTCGATGCGGCAGAGCCTTTTTGCTGACGCCGATCCCGGCGGCAGTAAAAAGGCCCCGTGATTCACGGGGCAATCGGGCACACAAGACGCCAGAGACATTGTTGCCATTTGGCGCTAGGCTGCCAATTTCTTGAAGGCGCGACTGTGCATGAACTGACGCACTCGACGTTCACGGTCCAGCACGATCGAGGCACGATTCGGTTCCGACGATTGACGGACCGGCGTGTGCGTCGACCATCGCGTGGCCGCGTTGTAAAGCGCCCAGACCGTGCTCCCGGCGTTATTGGACTCAATCGTCCAGGCCTGCTCCAGGCGCTGTAACAGCGTCGGGTTCAGATCCGGAAACGCCTCCAACGCCGTTTGCGCCTGCAAAGGTGTCAACTCGCGCTGACTCCACTCGGACCAGTCCAATGCTGCAACCAGGTAACGCTCGATCGCTTCGTTAATCTTCGTGAGCGCCCGGGCATTATCAAAGCCCGACGTATGACGACCGTAAACCGACGTACTGCCTTGCAGCGATACCGCACCGTTCAAACACCATAGCCGCATGCCGCCCACTTGCGCCGCGAACGCATTGCCGGAGTCGAACGAATTGATGACCGAGATGCGTAACTCGACGATATCGCCGATGCGCGGTTCCGCCGTGATGGTCGGAAAGCGGTAGTTACGAATCACACGCCGGCCGCCATAGTTCACGTGGTCTTCGATCTGCAGGCCACTTAGGTCCAGGTCGGACGTCTGCAACGCCTCATCGAATCCGCGAAACAACGGCTCGTTCGGCACGACCTTGTAGGCACGCCCGTGTATCCCCAGCACCGCGTTGGTGTCGGTTCGGACGATCGCTTGAAAACCCGATGCCGATCGAGGCAGTCCTTCAGCGTCATTGATGCAAACAGACCGACTTTCCACCGGGAAGTACAGCGGCGAGTCGTCCAAAAACGGACCAAAGGGACGCATAGCTTCCTCTGTGCCCTGCACCGTTACCAACGAGCGGTCGAACGGGATCACTTTTGCATTGCTTGTTTCCATGATTTCATACCTCTTAAACGATGAGAATGACGCCATGAAACGTCCGAGGACGCTCTACGGGATCGTCCTCGTGGGTGAAGCCTTCGACTAAAGGCCTTAAGGGAGGTTGACTGGATCCGAAGATCCCGCGCTCAGTCGCATCAACCTTTTGAGCGCTTGGGGTGCTGACAATTGTCAGCGGGTGTCATCGATATACCGCAATGACGTCGGTGTAAAAGGCGTTGACTCAGCTGAGCCTTTTTTCTGACGCCGGTCTCGGCGGCAGGAAAAAGGCCCCTGGTAGCAGGGGCAAACGTCGAGAGTCGATCACAGCAATCCGCGAGCGGCGAGTGAGACACACTGCTCGCCAACGACGATGTGATCCAGCAGTCGTATGTCGACCAGTTCGAGTGCTTGTTTCAAGCGTCGGGTGATATTTTCATCCGCCGCCGAAGGTTCCGCCACACCGCTCGGATGTGGGTGGGCAAAAATTGCGGCCGCTGCGTTGTGCGCGATCGCCTTTTGCACCACCACCCGCGGGTACACACTGGTTCCGTCAATGGTGCCATTAAACAGTTCCTCGTAAGCGATCAGACGATGTCGTCCGTCGAGCCATAGCGCCACGAACTTTTCGTTGTCCTCAAAGCCCAGCTTGACCTGCAAATACTCCTCCACCACTTTCGGACTGGTAAATGCCTGACCGCGTCGATATTTTTTGTTGATGGCACGTTTCGCTTTACTGACAACTTCATCCGTGGTCGCAATACGATAGCCGTTATCGTTTCGTACATATAGGTTCATGATGTGCTCCATTGTTGGAGGGCACATCGCCCAATCGGGCATGAATATGCCCTGTTGGGGTGAACCAGTGGCCGAAGGGGACACCGGATGTATCGCGCATCGGCGAGGGTTAAGAAGACACCAACGTTCACCGTCGATATCGGGGTTGACAGGATCTGCATCCCGAGCTTGTTTACATCAACCTTGTAAGCTCTTTGGGCGCTGGCAAAAGCCAGCGGGTGTCATCGATAGACCGCGGTGACGTCGGTGTGAAAAGGGACGGCACCTCACTGTCGGTGCTAACCGGCAGGACCTCCTTCAAATCCTCGCGTTTCGCAAAGGCTTGAAGGAGACCCCGCCACGCGGGGTGAGGGGTCTCAAAGGTCGCAATTCAAGAGAATTGCGTTAGGCTCAGCTTGCGCAGGCTTCGGGTTGCGCGATCGAAGCGTTTTCGTGCTTGTCCGAATCATTCGCCGAGTTCTCGGTTTCAGATTTTTCGGACCGCGCACTGTATACCGCCTCTCCGTCCACCTTGGCCCACGTGATCTGCAACAAACGCGACTTCAAAGACACACCGATTTCGCCGGCTTTGTCGCCGCTGGTGTACTTGAACGTATCTGCATACAAATCCCCCAACTTAAATCCAACCAGAACTGCTCGGTCGGCTTCAATGTCAGGCATCAGCCGTCTGACGATCTCTTCTGCCTTCTTGCCACGCACGATGCAATCGAAACGCGTGTATTGCACGTTGTCTTTCGCGCCGTGCAGTGCGGCAATATCGACAGCTAAGAACGGTTCGCCACGAGTTGGAACTTCGCGCGCTCGATTCAGGTATCCCAAACCGCTCGTTTGAAGATCAAAATACTCCGACGGAGCGACGGTCGCTGAGTCAGTTGAGTTGCCATTCATAATCTGCTCCTGGAAAAAAACGAGGAGCATGGCCTGTGCCCGTGTCGGGAGGTCGAAACTCCCCGATCGGGTGATGTCTTCGGATAGAAGACGTGAAGGTAGGTTGAGTGAATCCGAAGATCCCGAGCTTGTTTGCATCAACCTTTTAAGCTCTTGGGTGCTGACAAAAGTCAGCGGGTGTCATTGATATACCGCAATGACGTCGGTGTTGAAATAGTGTTGCTGGTTAACAATTTTGCGCAAATGAGCGAGCCTGTCAAGTCGCGCCAGGGCTGCAGTTCGCGCAGCCGTCGCACGGCGACTCGTTCGGTCACCGCCCAAAGAAAGTCGCCAAAAAACGCACGATAACCCACAACGCGATCGGCCCCATCTGCGGCCAGTACCTGGCACAAACCGTGGCCCGGCAGCAACGAGAAAGCGCCAACGGGGCATTTGCGGGTTTCCTGCCAGTTCACGGTAATCACGCTACTGCCTGTCATGACTCAGCGGCTCCTGAGCGTTCAACTGCCAGGGAAAAGCGGCGGCCCCCTCGTTTGAGGAGGCCGCCAAGGCTGGCAATCGCTGAAGCTACGATGTCCGCCGAATTCTTGATAACTTGCATGCGAGGCACCTACGCTGCCGCGTCCGTACGATAGTGGACGCTGTCCATTTTCGCGTTCGGCACCAGGTACACGCGCTTGGCACGAACAGACAGAGCGGCAATGGTGCCGGCGTCCGTTTCATAACTGTCGTCCATTAACGAACCAATCACCGCAACGCGACTGCCCTTGGAACACAGGCGTGCCACCTGCTTGGCGCGATCACCCCACACCTCGACGTTCAGCCAGAAGCCTTTTTTGTCCTCGAACTTGCCCTCGGCATCGGGAACCGGACGATCAAAGTAAATCCGCAAGTTGGCGACGTCGTTATTTTCGCCATCACGGGTGACAATTCTCACGTCAGGTTCCTGACCCAAATTGCCTTCGCCAATAAATTCGTTCATTACTTGCTCCTCGAAAACCCGTAAGGAATGTCGTCATCCCTAGTAATAACAAACACCATCGATTCAGGCTACGGGAAACAGGGGCACAAATGCTGCCCCCCTTTCTCGGTTGTTTATCCAGAAACGACCACCGCGCGACAAGAAGGCAAGATTGGCACTGGCGGTTCCCTTATTCGGCGCCTGCTGTGGCCTGTGCCTCGGCGACGATTTGATTGGCGAACGACTCAGTGGGTAGCGGCGGTCCGTATTCCGCCCGCCGCGTTCCGTCAAGAATGTCCGGCGGCAACTCACCGCAGCGTTGCAGCGCTTCCACTGCCCTGGCTGTGCCGTACGCCATATCGGCGCGCGAGACTCCCGTGTAGCGATAACCATTAGCCGAGGTAAAGGTTCGGCGCACCGTCTTGCTACTACCTTGAATCAGCGCGTTGCTTTGCTTGTTAGTGAGGAGCGCCACGTGTTTCGCCGTTTGTATCGCGCAGATCAAGTTATCAAAATCGTTAACCAGGTAGGCCGCGCGATAGGCAAATCGGTTGGAGAAGTACAGCGGCACGTGCAATGGTTTGACCGACTGTGCGACACCGTGGCTGACGTCTACTCGCTGCGCCAGTGCCTCAACTACCATCTCGTGCGCATCCTTGAGCGCTCCGGCGGCAGCATCGATCGCCGCTTCAATCTCGAGTAAGCATTTATCCGCGTAGGGATCATCCGCCTTCGCGCCGTTGAAAATTTGGGTGAGCATGCCGGCAAAACCAATCAGGCCAATAATGGCGCGCTTGCCATCCGCATCGTGAGCCGCGGCACGTCCAAACACCAGTTGCTGCGCCAGATAGGTCTTGATCGTCAATACCGATACGCCGCGTAGCCTGCCCGGACGCGCGGCGTAGGGCAGCGCCGTGAGCACCTGGGTCGGCGCT
>DDIP01000346.1 GCA_002338605.1 Proteobacteria bacterium UBA1847
GCGGGTGTCGTAGGCGTCGGCGATCTGCGAAAGGGTGTCGCCGCGCGCCACCGTATGAAACATGTCAGGCAACTGCGCCTGAAAAATCGCGTCGGCGGGAAGCGCCCCGATGGCCTCGGCAAGCGTGGTCGCGAGATCCGTTGCCGGCAGGCGCAGGGTGTAGCCCTTCGGCAGGTATTTGCTGCCCTCCCACACGGTCGGTTGCAGCGCAGGATTGTGCGTTGCGAGTTGTCTCGAGCTGATACCGAGTACCTTGGTGAGCTCTGCTACCGGCACATAGTTCGCCAGTTTTGCTTCCGTGTAGACGACGGGGGGCTCGGCCAGCAGCCCGGGGAAATACTTTTCAACTTTTTGATCGACCTCTTTCGCGGCGAGGAACGCGACGTAGAAATTTCGCGATGCAAAGCCAAACGTTCGACCTTTGTAGTTTCTCAATATGTCGACGTAGGCCGTGTCGCCAAACTCGCGCATTGCCCGACGGACGCCACCCAGACCGTGGTTGTAGGCGGTAATGGCCATTGGCCAATTGCCGGTGATCGAATAATTGTAGGCAAGCAGCTGGCCTGCGGCACGTGTCGCGGCGAACGGATCGTTGCGTTCATCAACGACATGGTCCACGCGCATGAAACGCTGCCCGGTGCTGCGCGTGAACTGCCAGATACCCGAGGCACCGACGTGTGAGCGCGCATCCGGATTGTACGAGGATTCGACATGCGGCAAGGCTCCGATCTCCACAGGGACCCCAAGCGCTGCAAACTCACGATTGATGTGAGCGCGCCAGCGCCCGGATCGGACAAGTCCGTCGCGGAATCGATCCCGAAGACCCTGCTGGAAGCGTATGCGATTGACCGCGCCCTGCAGCGTCGCGTTGCTGACATCGTCCGGCCACAATGCCAGAACCCGGGTTTCCTCTGCGCTCAGATTGTCACGTTTGCCTGATGCGAGCGTTTTGAGAATCGTCTGCAGCGCCTTGCGGTGCTTTTCAATTCGCCGCTTTCGCTCCCCCCGGCCCAGTTTCTCGGGCATCGCCAGGCGCTCGTAGACCACGGCCAGGTCGCGATTGTCATGCAGCACGCCCTCATCATTGCCGATCCGGGTGAAGATGTCGGTCCAGAAGTCGACATCAGCCTGGAGCTCAGCGGGCTGGGGAAAGACCTCATTCGCCGCCGCTGTCGTGAAAAAAGCGGTTGCAACCAGTAATAAAATTGCTCGCATGCTTGTCATTTATGTTTATTCAAGTTCCAATCGTAAATTATTGATTGCTTCACAGAAAAAATCGGTGAAATACCGTAAGTTCAAGGCCGTATGAACAGCATTGCTCGCCAATCTGACACTTCGTCCCGCATTTGCCAATACCTGGCGGTGCTGGGGCTCGTGTTTTCGTGCTCCACCGCGTTCGCCAGCGAGGGCTCTGTCGACCCGTCGGACAACGGCGTCGACATCATTGAAGATTCGACCGAGGATACCGACTCGCGTTCCAGTGAGGCATCGGCGGCAGCCGAGCAATTGATCGAACCGGAACCGGTCAGGGAGCACATGGGTCCGCTGGCTGACGCCGTTACCGACGCTGAAGGTCAGGCCGAACCGCTAGTCCTTTTGGGCACAGAAATCCTGCCAGGGACGTCACAGCGCCTGTCCTGGTCCGCAACGGAATTGTTCGAGGGCGTACCGGTTTCCACGCCGGTATTGGTTGCCAACGGCGTACTGCCCGGCCCCACCCTGTGCCTGACCGCGGCCGTCCACGGTGACGAACTCAATGGCATCGAAATGGTGCGACGCATTTTCCACGATATCGAACCGAAGAAACTGGCTGGCGCCCTGATCGGGGTACCGATCGTGAACGTACAGGGGTTCCGGCGCGGATCACGATATCTGCCCGACCGGCGCGACCTCAATCGGTATTTTCCTGGAAATCCGAACGGCAGCGCCGCAGCTCGAATAGCGCATTCGCTGTTTACAGACGTCATAGCGCATTGCGATGCGCTGGTTGACTTGCATACCGGATCTTTTGAACGAGCAAACCTGCCGCAGCTGCGCGCCGACCTGCGTGACCCCGATGTCGTCACGCTGGCTCACGGTTTCGGCGCGATGGTTGTATTGCACAGCCGGCCGGGTGTGGGGACCTTGCGTTATGCCGCGACGCGGGCCGGAATACCGGCAGTTACCGTTGAAGCCGGTGGACCGTCGCAGCTCGAACTTGCTGAAGTGAAGCACGGCGTGAAAGGCGTTGAAACACTTCTGACCGCGCTGGGCATGACGCGTCGGACGCGACTCTGGGGTGACCCGGAGCCGGTCTATTACAAATCGACCTGGGTACGCGCCAATAACGGCGGCATCCTGCTGTCGGATGTATCGCTCGGCAGCTCTGTCAGGAAGGGCGACGTGCTCGGATCGATCACCGACCCGATGAGCAACGCACGCACTGAACTGCACTCGCCGTATTCGGGCCGGATTATCGGAATGGCGCGAAACCAGGTTGTCATGCCGGGATTTGCTGCATTTCATGTCGGCATACAGACAGACGAAGTTTCAGCAACTGAAACCGAGGTCGAAGTTGCCGAAAAAACAGACGCCGGTGGTTACGTAGACGGCATGTCCGAGTAAACTTCGGTCGCTATGGCCGAAGTCCGCAAACCCCTATCCAGTTACCGCTCCATAAAAACCTGGCCGATCTGGATCGGCATGGGCTTGCTGCGCATGATCTCAGCGTTGCCTTTCGGCCTGGCGATGGCCATTGGCCGCGTCATCGGTCGCCTGGCCTACTGGACTGGCGGTTCCCGACGGGCGATTGTGCGCCGCAATATTGAACTGTGCTTCCCAGAGCTGTCACCACAAGAGCGTGACGAACTCGCCTACGAGCACTTCAAGGCACTGGGCATGGCCGTGATTGAAATGGGCCTGGGCCGCTGGGCCAGCGATGAATCCCTTGCAGCAAGAACCCGACTCGTTGGCCTGGAGCACCTGCAACAGGCACTTGCCGACGGCCATGGCGTTATTCTCCTCGCGGCACACTTCACAACGCTCGAAGTCAGCGGTCGTGTGCTGGCATTACACAGCCCGCCATTTGACGGTGTCTATCGGAAGAATCGCAGCGAGTTCATAACCGAGTTACAACGCACCGGTCGTGAACGAACCGTTGCGGATACCATTGAGAAGCGCGATCTCAAGAAACTGGTGCGGCGACTTCGCGAAAAACGCCCGGTCTGGTATGCGCCGGATCAAAGCAATAACCTGAAGGGATCCGAGGTCATCGATTTTTTTGGTGTGCCGTGCATGCACACGACCGCAACCACGACACTCGCACGACTCGGGCAGGCGGTTGCCATTCCTTTTTTTCCTCGTCGACTTGCGGACGGCCGTTACGAAATGACGCTGCTGCCGCCGCTGAAAAATGTACCGTCGGATGACCCGGTCGCCGATACGCGTGCATACATCGAGGTTCTCGAGGCCCATATTCGGACCTGCCCCGAGCAGTATTTCTGGATACACCGGAAATTCAAGGACCTGCCCGAGGGCTATCCGGACTACTACTCGGACCTGGATGCCAGAAAATAACCCTGGAGCAGTTGGTCCCAGTTCTCGCGTCGGAAGTACAACTTCGGATCCAGCGCAACGATCTTTTCCAGTGAGCGATGCAAACGACTGAGTGTCTGTTGCTGCCAGGGCCCCGGGGGACGCAGGGATCCCTTGTCGAAATCCAGTAGCCAGACGTCTCCGTCGTGGTCGACCTGTACGTTGTAGGCGTTCAGGTCCGCGTGATAAACGCCGGCTTTGTGAAACTTCCAGATCGAGGCGCCGACCGACTGCCAGAAATTTTCACCCCGGTCAGCTTCTGCGATGTATTCCGATAACGACATGACCTCCGGTATGCGAACCGTAATAATGTCTGCCGTATACAGGGTTCCGCGGCGGACGAAACGGGCGGCAGCCGGTCTCGGTACATTCATGTTGTTGGCGGCCAATTTGTCCAGCAGGCGCCATTCCATGAATGAACGCGTGACATCTTCGCCGGAGAAAATGTATTTGTCTCGGTTGAATTTTCCGATCAGGCCGCCGCGCATGTAATGACGCAACACGAACTGACGCGGTACATTGCCAACAAACATCGTGTTGCCGCGACCGCCCGAACGCAGTGCACCGGTCAGCAGTTCGGCATGCGGCCAGCCCTGGGCGGTAAAGCGCTCGGCGGAAATCTGGTTGATAATCGCCTTATCGTATAGGATGGCGCCGTTCCTGGTTCTCTCGACGGTTTCGGTCAACGGGTCCGTCCTTCTCTCTTGTCTTATTCGATTCTACAAGCACCGCCGCAGAAAATATGCGTCATTCGGCTTTCCGCGATCGGTGATACCTGTCATGCACTGGCGGTTGTTCGTCGTCTCCAGGATAACTGGCCCGGGGCCGAGATCACCTGGATTATTGGCAAGACCGAGGCCACGCTCTTGTCCGATATACCGGGCCTCAAGTTTATCATCTTCGACAAATCCAAAGGCCGGCACGCTTATCGGGATGTGCAACGACAATTGGGCGACAGCGATTTTGACATCGCTCTCTGCATGCATGCATCGATGCGTGCCAATTTCCTGTGTCGAAAAATTTCCGCGCCAATCCGGCTGGGTTTCGACCGGGCGCGTGCCAAGGATTTCCAGTGGCTGTTTACCAACCGGCGCATCGATCCCGTGCCGAAACAACATGCACTTCAGGCAATGATGTCTTTTGCAGATGCCCTCGGCGCGCAACCGCGCCCGATGCGCTGGGATATTCCGCTCGGTGACGACGACCGCCAGTTTGCTGATGGCTTCAAAAGCCCGGATATGCCGCTCGTCATTATCAGTCCATGCAGCAGCCAGCGCAGTCGCAATTTTCGTAACTGGAGCGTTGATCGCTACAGGGCGATCATTTCTCACCTCAGGAAAAAGCACTGCCGTGTGGTTCTGACTGGCGGGCGCAGCGATCTTGAGCTTGAGTACGGTAAGGTGCTTTCTGCCAACGGTGCGGCCGACGACCTGCTCGGCAAGACCTCGTTGAAGGAACTTGCCGCACTGATCAACGCCGCCGACCTTGTTATTTGCCCGGATTCAGGACCGGCGCACATTGCGACGGCCTTCGGTACCCCGGTGATCGGCCTGTACGCCACATCGAACCCGGAGCGCACCGGGCCCTGGCTGTCGCGGGAACTGACGGTGAACCGGTATCCGGATGCGGCGCTTGAATACCTCGGAAAGCCCGTGGAACAACTGCGCTGGGGACAGCGCGTACGCCATCCCGACGCAATGGATTTAATCACGATCGACGACGTTCACGAAAAAATTGCCGTTTTTTTTGATACTTAGACGATTTTTGCGTGAATTTCAGACGGCAGAATATCTCGGAGGCAGCGCAGGTGGCCGAGTGGACAGTGCCTCTCGAAGCAGGGGCTGCAGTCGAGATTCACGCTGTGAATGTCGCGCTTGTGCGTTAGAGGCGGCGTGAATAATGGCGATGATGAGCCGTAAATACCGTGAACATGAACGCCGACGGCGGCGGCCACATGCATCAACCCCGAATCGTTACTGACGACCTGCTGGCACAGCGCAAGCAGGTCAATGACATCGACCAGTGCGGTCTGACCACAAAGATTCGTCGCATGACCATTGGCCGCAATAACGTCACCCGATTCGCGATCCTTTTCCGAGCCAAGAACCCAGACCGAAAATCCCGACTGATCCAGTCTTTCGGCCAGTTCCCTGAAGTACTCCAGTGGCCAGCATTTTGCCGGGCCGTACTCTGCGCCGGGCATCATTCCAATGACGGGTCGCGACGTATCCAGATTCTGCTTGAGGACAAGATCCTGCTGTCGCTCTTTGGATACCTGCAGTATTGGATACGGGATCTCGGGCATCGGCTCACCTGCTCCGACACCCAGCGCCACAAATCGCTTGACGGTCTGATCGAGGATGTCACGATTCAATTCGCGCACGTCGTTAATCAGGAAGTAGCGCGACTCACCTCGAAAGCCGGTGCGTATCGGGATGTTTGCGAACCACGGTATTAGAGCCGACTTGAAGGATCGCGGGATAATTATTGCGCGATCATAATTTTGCGCGCGCAAGGTCTGGCCAATCTTACGGCGTTTGCCGAGGCCGAGCTCACCGTGGCCGGTTTCCGAGGCAATGCCGCTGCGTATTTCCGGCATTCGCGCGACAATCGGCAATGACCACGCCGGCGCCAGCACATCAAGACTGCACTCGGGGTCCGCCGTCTTGACGATCTTGAACAGCGACTGCGCCATGACCATGTCGCCCACCCACGATGGCCCGACGAACAGGATCGAGTGTCTAGCCAATTTGATCCAGGTAGTCTTTGACACCCGCTTCGACAGATCGAAACTCGACATCGCAACCCGACTGTCGGAGCTGGCTCAAATTAGCTTGGGTGAAACTCTGGTAGGCGCCCACCAGGTGGTCCGGAAACGCTACGTATCGAATCCTGCCCTTGCCATGCCACTGGATCACGGCATTGGCAACATCGTTGAAACTCTGCGCCCGCCCGGTGCCAGTGTTGAAAATGCCCGACGCGTCGGGGTGATCCAGGAACCACAGGTTGACGTTGCAGGCATCGTCAACGTAGACGAAGTCGCGCAGCTGCTCGCCGTCTGCATAACCATCGGAGCCGGTAAACAGTCTTGCCTCACCGTCGTCACGAACCTGGTTGTTGAAGTGGAAAGCGACACTGGCCATCGAACCCTTGTGCTGCTCTCGCGGCCCGTAAACATTGAAGTAACGCAGACCGACAACCTGGCTGTCAGACGCCCGCCCCGTGCGCCGAACGTATCGGTCAAACTGAATTTTGGAATAGCCGTAGACGTTCAGCGGATTCTCAAACAACGGGTCCTCAACGAATTCCGACGACGCACCGTAGACTGCGGCCGATGACGCATAGATAAACTGGGTCCGATGATCGAGGCAATGATGCAGCAACTTCTTCGAATAATGGTAGTTGTTCTCCATCATGTAGCGACCGTTCCACTCCGTGGTTTCCGAACAGGCGCCCTGGTGCAGAATCGCCTTGATATTCTTCGCAAACCCCTTGTCGGTAGCCAGTCGGGCCAGCAACTCGTCCTTGTCAAGATAGTCTGCGACGGCGAGATCCGAAATATTGGCGAACTTGTGACCATCGGTCAGTTCATCGACGACGACAACCTCATCAGCGCCGCGCTCGATCAGGGACCGCACCAGGTTGCTGCCAATAAACCCGGCGCCGCCGGTGACGATATGCATGATCAGTCGTCGCTGTTGAGCAGGTGGTATTGCGCGCCACAGTAGGGGCACTTGGCGTCGCCGGTTTCCTCGACTGGCAAGTAGACCTTCGGATGTGAATTCCACA
>DDIP01000019.1 GCA_002338605.1 Proteobacteria bacterium UBA1847
GAGGCACCCTGTTCGGCCTGCAGTCTGGTGGCAGAACGGAATCAATCCTGATGTCGCTGCCGCCGCAGGTTCGCTGGCAATACAACTGGCAACCCGAGCCGGGCTCGCCTGAAAGCGAGCTCTACGAACACTACCTGCAGGCCCGAGACTGGTTGGGAGACAGCGCGTGACGAAATCCTTACGCCCATTTCACCTGGCGATTCCTGTAACCGACCTCGAAAAGGCCGAGGAATTCTATTGTGACCTGCTCCGCTGCGACAAAGGTCGTACGGCATCGCGCTGGATCGACCTGAATTTTTTCGGCCACCAGGTTACCTTGCATCTCGTCGATAACGACGACGCACAAACATTGACCAACCCGGTCGACGGCGACTCGGTTCCGGCCCGCCATTTCGGCGTCGTACTCGAAATGGACGATTGGCGTCAGCTCGCGGCCCGGCTCGAAGATAATTGTTGTGAATTTCTGATATCACCCCGAATTCGATTCGCGGGCGAAGTCGGTGAGCAGGCGACACTTTTTTTGCTGGATCCCAGCGGTAACGCACTGGAATTCAAAAGCTTTGCCGATATGTCGCAACTGTTCGCAAATTGACGCGGTTTTTCGGCACGGGATGCATCCAGTACCTGACGGGAACTGATGCCATTGAAACCCGACGGTCTTCCGATTACCGCGGCGGATAGCAGGACTTTGTCTTTGGCGAGGACGGTGCTACCTTCGACTTCCCTGGGCATCTGTACGGCGATGCACCAATCGAGGAAACCGACGAGACGGCGGTAGCGAGCAACCATGTCCTGGATCAAAAAAGTCGAAGTCAGCAAAGCATCGGGCAGGCTGGCACAAGTCCATGCCGGGCTGACCGGGACGCGCGGCAAAGTATCCAACATTTTCAGGCTTCACGGTCTGATTTGCAGTCTGATCCTGATCTCGCTCGGCGCCAATGCCGAAAACGAATCAGCCAATGGCGGCACCGATGGGATGCCGCTGGGCGTTTCGGAAGAGACTGCTTCCTCGAAAATCTATATCGTTCAATTGCGATCACCCTCTGCAGCGGTGTATCACGCAAGCAATCTGAAGCCACTCGCTTCTTCGGCACCGCAGAAGTCCAGTGTGCGCCTTGAGAAAAACAGTGCCGCTATTCGCTCGTACACCGAGAAACTCGAATCCGAACAACAGCTGGTCTTAAGCAAGGCCGGTACCGGCGTTCAACAAATTTACAGCTACAAATTCGGCCTGAACGGTTTCGCAGTTCGCATGAGTCCGGTACAGGCACAGAAACTGCGAGGGCTTGACGAGGTCCTGAATGTCTGGGAAGACGAAGTCCGCCCGCTGGTCACCACCGATAGTCGGACTTTTCTCGGCCTGTTCGACAATCCGGGCGGACTGCGAAGCGAGCACGAACTCGATGGTGAAGACGTCATCATCGCGGTTATCGACAGTGGAATTGCTCCGAATCACCCGAGCCTCGCCGACAAGCGCAAAGCCGACCGGCCTCGCGTTTGCCGCAGCAGCTGGGCGGAGACAACCATTCTTGGCAAGTGGCTTTGCCGCTCCTACGACCGGAAGCCGGATGTTCCGGATTTCGAACCGGTCGAGAACTGGAGCGGGCCCTGTGAAAGCGGCGAACAGTTCGAGGCAACCGCCTGCAACAACAAGCTGATTGGAGCGCGATGGTTTATCACCGGCGCCGAGAACAGCGGACCAATTGACGCCAGCGAGTATCGTTCGCCGCACGATGCTGACGGACACGGGACGCACACGGCAACGACGGCCGCGGGCCGGCGAGTCAGTGCGTCAATTTTCGGTACACTTATCGGTGACGTCGAGGGCATGGCGCCGCGCGCCCGGGTCGCAGTGTACAAGGCCTGCTGGCTGCGTCCGTCGGAGTCGCGTGCCAGTTGCAACTCCTCGGATCTTGCAAGCGCCATCGACGCTGCGGTGGCGGACGGCGTCGATATCATCAGCTACTCCGTCGGCAGTTCGATGCGTGATGTCACCGCACCGGATGATGTCGCGTTGATGGCAGCAACCAAGGCAGGCGTTCTCGCGGTAGTCGCCGCTGGCAATGATGGTCCTGGCATCGGCACGATCGGCTCGCCGGCCGGCGCGCCGTGGGTCATCTCCGCGGCCGCTTCGACACGCAGTGGCAGTTCGTCTGTGGAGGCCATGGAGGTTTCGACACCTCCGTCGATCGCCGGCAAGTACGCAACCCGGGAGGCATTGTTCTCGCCACCGCTTGCTGATCGTGATCCCATCGAGGCCAGCCTGGTCCTGGTCGATGACAATGACACCCGCCTGCCATCGGGCAACAACGGCGTTCGTACAGACGGCTGCCAGCCGCTGGTCAATGGCGACGAGGTATCCGGCAATATTGCACTGATGCAGCGATCAGGTTGCCTGTTCACCGACATGGTCAGGAACGCCGAGGATGCAGGTGCCGTCGCCGCCTTGATTTATAACATCGCGGGCGATCCCATTGTCATGTTCGGCGAGTCGGGCATTGTCGATATCCCTGCGCTGATGATTGGTCAGGCCGACGGCAACCTGATCCTCGCGGAACTCGACGCTGACAACGAGGTTTCCGTCGTTCTCGATAAGAGCCTTCTTCTCTCAAGCAGCGACACCGGAAATATCATGGCGAACTTCTCAGCCCGCGGGCCGGGACCGGTTGCCGACATACTCAAACCAGATGTTACTGCGCCGGGCGTCAATATTATTGCCGGCTTCACGCCCGATCCGGCCAATGCCATGTCGGGTGAAAATTTCGCTTATCTCAGCGGCACATCAATGTCGACGCCGCATGTCGCAGGCGTCGCCGCGCTGTTGCGTCAGGCACATCCAGACTGGTCGCCCGCTGCGATCAAGTCGGCACTGATGACCAGTGCACGTCAAAACCTGCAAAACCCGAACAGTGCGATCGGCGCCCACCCCTTCGACTATGGTGCAGGGCATATTGTGGCCAACAATGCGATTGAACCCGGGCTTGTCTTCGATGTCAGCGACGACGAATACGATGCCTACGCCTGTGGCATCGCATCCCCTGCGGTTGATCGGGCCCGGTGCGACGAACTGACTGCGGCGGGTTTTTCGTTCTTCTCGCGAGAGCTCAACCAACCGTCCATTTCGGTCTCCCGCCTTGTCAGCCAGGCAACGCTCACACGACGAGTTACCAATCCGGGCGACGAGGCCGCGAGCTTCAGTGTCCAGGTGACACCGCCGTCCGGAATCCGGGTGGACGTCAGTCCGCCGAGCATCAGTCTCGCGCCGGGTGAATCCACGAACTACAACGTAACGCTCAGCTACGAATCCGGTGCGCTTGACCTGTGGCGTTTTGGCTCGATGGCCTGGGTCGGCAATGACAATGAAGTGCGAAGTCCCATCGCCGTCAAACCCGCTTCCATCAACGCACCCGGAGAAATCATTGCCGCCGGTGGCAGCGGCAGCCGGACATTCCCGGTTCAGTTTGGCTACAGCGGCTCATACACGGCTGGTGTGCATGGGCTCAATGCGCCGACGATCCAGAACGCTTTCGTCGCAAATGATCCCAACAAGACATTCGTTCGCTTTGGCACTGGCGTAACCGAGCACGTTTTCGCCATTCCTCCGAACCAGTTGTTCCTGCGCTTCTCAATGTTCGATGCTCTCACTGATGGCAACGACGACCTCGACATGTATGTCTACTATTGCGGCGCAGATGGCAGCGCCTGCAGCAGAATTGGAGAAAGCGGCGAGCCCACCTCCCAGGAACAGTTCAACCTGTTCCGGCCCACGCCGGGTTACTATGCCGTCTACGTCCACGGATTCGAAACCGACGAGGTCGCGGGCGGACCAGGCGCCAATTACAGCTTGCTTGCCTGGTGGTTCGGTGAAAATGACGATGCCGGAAATATGACGGCAAACGGCCCGGCGTTTGTTGCTGCCGGTACGACAGCCGATGTCACGGTTGACTGGGTCGGACTGTTATCGAATAACATCTACCTCGGCGGCATCTCGCACATCACACCGCTCGGTCTTGTCGAGCTAACGATAATAACGATTGGCAACTGAGCTTGAGTACCAAATCTCTATAATCGCCACGATCAATACCAGCAGTGGCGCGATGAGAGCTACGTTTCCGAAGACAGCGACGGCATCGCGCAAGACGAAGGACTCGAAGTCCTGGACCAAAACAGCGACGAACGAAAGCAGGTAGGCAGGCTTTGCCCAGGACTTCCTGAGCAATAACAGCACAGAGGCAATCACGCCGAAGGTCACTGCAAGTGCGTAGGCCGCATTGGCCCATACCGGGGTGTTCACGATAAACGCAGCCTTCTCCGGTCCAAACGATGCAAAGGCTTCTGGCGGCGCCGACATCTGCTGGTAATACAGCATGAACCCGATGAGGTTCCAGGTCATGAAAATGCCGGCAATAACATAAAAGGCTGTTGATGGTTTGACGCTTGATTCGTCTGTCATTGGCGTCCCTCTCCGAGTTCCGCTTTTGGGGGAGCGTCCGATATTCAACCCGACTGACGATGATTGCAAGCGAACTTAAATCCGACCCCCGGCCATCGCCTTGCAAGGTTTGTGGCGAAAGCAGGCGGTGACATGGTCGTTGACCATACCGGTCGCCTGCATGTGCGCATAGACAATGGTGCTGCCGACGAACTTGAATCCACGTTCTTTGAGATCCTTCGACAGCGCATCGGATTCCGGCGTTGTTGCCGGCGTATCGCTGTCCTTTTTCAAGTTTGACTGGATTGGCTCACCACCAACGAAACTCCAGACATATTTACAGAACGTGCCAAATTCCTTTTGTACCTGGAGGAAAGCTCTTGCGTTGGTGACCGCGGAATTGACTTTGAGCCGATTCCTGACGATTGAGGGATCGGCCAATAATTTCTCGATGCGCTTTTCGGTAAACCGTGCGACTCTCGTCGGATCGAAGTCAGCAAACGCGCGTCGGTAGCCCGCACGCTTGTTCAGAATGGTGGACCAGCTCAAACCTGCCTGGGCACCCTCGAGTACCAAGAATTCAAATTGCACCCGGTCATCCCACACAGGCACACCCCACTCCCTGTCGTGGTATTCAATGTAATCGAGGCTCACGCCCTCAGCCCATTTGCATCGTGTGACCGCTTTTGCCATTTCTTCGCCTTCGTCGTGAGACCCGTACTAATGTACCAGTCAATCCTGCGTTTCTCAGCCGGAATTACTGGCCCTCAGGCACAAAAAAGCCCGCGCAAATGCACGGGCTCTTCTCTTACTTTTTAATGCCTGATTCGAACCTAGATGGATCCGCCGCAAGAACCTTCGCCGCAGGAGCCTTCACCGTCTTTGTCTTCACCGCAAGCGCCTTCGCCTTCCTTGTCCTCACCGCATGAACCTTCACCGCAGCTGCCTTCGCCTTCCTTGTCCTCGCCGCATGAACCTTCACCACAACTGCCTTCGCCTTCCTTGTCGCCGCCGCAGGAGCCTTCACCTTCACCCAGCATGTAGCCGATACTTAATGTGGACATCTGAAACGGATTGTCGATACCTTCGGCATTGACGGTTCCGCTGATTGCGAACGTTCCGGCCAGTGCTGCGCCAACAGCCAATGCGACTGGCTTTAATACTTTCTTCTCTGACATCTCGTACTCTCCTACTGGTAAATGCCCGGGTCTGGGCGTTTGTCGTTCAGCGACCGGAGCCTTAAATTCCCCATGTCACTGAATTTACTATATTTTTTTGTACATCTTCAAGTGGTTCTTCGCGCGTTCCGATGATCGCGACACTGCCGTCGCCGACTGGCACGATTACGCCGTGGACATTCTCGCCATCGAGCGTTTTGGTCTCGCTGATTTTTTCATCCGGCAATAGCAGGATCGTGATCGGGCCAGTTTTGCCCTGCAGCACCAGGTGTGGGACCTCGTTGCCATTGATCGGGCAGGTTTCAGCGAAGGTAATCAATCCTGATTCGTCGTTCATCCTGGCAACATTGTTTGGCACAACTCGCTGCAACTTTGCCTCGTCCACCCGCGTGCTGCTCGGCAGCAGCGCCATGGGCTCGTGATCGACGTGGGCGAGCACCTGGCTTTCCAGTGAAACCTGCGCTGAACCGGGGCCGGTGATTCGCACGCCAAGAAAGGCCGCCAGCAGCACGGTTGCCGCGATCACAAACCATGTCGGTGTCGACCACCGCCGCCGCATCGGCAAGGGCGCGATATCGCCAAGGTCAAGGTCGGGCAAATCCGGCATTCGCAAAGGCGGGACCGGCAATTCCAATGCCGCGCGAATGCGTTCATTCAGTGCGAAAATCTCACGACCGAAAGCCTGGCAATCGATGCAACCCTGCACGTGACCGGATTGGTCTTCGAAGTCAGGGTTCCCCGCAAGTGCCGTCTTGTAATCGTCGCAGTTCATTGTGCCTTTAATCTGGCTCATGAGTTCACCTCACTCGCCGTTTCCTCTTTCAGTTTCAAACGCGCACGGTGCAATCGTGTCAGCACCGCCCCCTGTTTGAGACCCATTTGCTCTGCTATCTCGCTGGTGCTGAATCCCATCAGGACCTGCAAAACCAGCGGTTCGCGGTAATCATCCTCAAGCTCGAAGATCGCTTCACGCAATTGATCGAGCTCATCCGTCGGTGCTTCTGCCAGCAACGCTGACTGGGACGCCGTCAAGTTATCGATGTTGACAGTCTCCAAGCGTTTACGCTCAAAATAACGGGCGTTCTCCCGGCGCACAATCGTCAGAAGCCATGCTTTGGCTGCTTCATCGTCGCGCAGCGAGTCCAGGGACTTCCAGGCGCGCAGCAATGCCTCTTGAACAACCTCCTCGGCAACAGACTTGTCCCGACAAAGCCAGGCGGCAAATCGATACATGTCTGCATGGAAAACACTGACAATCCTGTCGAACCTCTGTTTTCTGACGCCTGTTGCCTTGCTGCTGTTCATTCGAGATGACCCGATCCTTGTTGTTTTTATTACTCGTGACTGAGGAAACTGTGACAGATGCGTGGAAACCCCTGCTAAATATAGGGAAAATAAGAAATTCCCGGTATTATTCTGGATTCCTTTATTCTGGTTAGCTATGAGTCAATTCCGCTTCGGACAGTTCCCCCTAAATCGTCTGCGCCGCAGTCGGCGTACTCCTGCGCTGAGGCGCCTGGTCGCCGAAACGGAACTGAGCGCCAGCGACCTTATATACCCGGTTTTCGTGCTCGACGGAAAAAATCGATCGGAAAACGTAGATTCGATGCCGGGCGTGCAACGCCACAGCGTTGACCGGCTGCTCACTGATTTGACTTGCGCTCGTGATCTCGGCGTACCAGCGGTCGCGCTGTTCCCGGTGATCGATGCCAAACTGAAGTCTCTGGACGGCTCCGAGTGTGCGAATCCGGAGGGCCTGGTCCAGCGCGCGGTGGCGACGATCAAGGCTGCTCTCCCTGAGCTGATGGTGATCACCGACGTCGCGCTCGATCCCTACACGACGCACGGCCAGGACGGCATCATCGATGACGATGGTTACGTACAAAACGACGTTACCGTCGAGATGCTCGTCAAGCAGGCGTTGTCACACGCTAATGCCGGTGCCGACATTGTTGCCCCATCCGACATGATGGACGGCCGGGTTGGAGCGATTCGAAAAGCACTGGAAAACGCAGGCCAGCACAATATGCTGATCATGGCGTATGCAGCAAAGTTTGCGTCGGCGTTCTACGGTCCGTTTCGGGATGCTGTCGGT
>DDIP01000062.1:0-837 GCA_002338605.1 Proteobacteria bacterium UBA1847
GGGGGGCGGCGGCCAGTGGCAAGACACACTTGCTACAAGCCGTCTGCGAGATGGCCGGTGACCGCTCGTCCTATGTTCCGCTGGCGACACTGGCTGCGGTGGGCCCGCAGATTCTTGACGGGCTCGCGACCCGTGAACTGATCTGTATTGATGACGTCGACACGGTAGCCGGACAGCGAGGCTGGGAGGCAGCGCTTTTCGGACTCTGCAACCAGGTACAGGATGCGGGAGCCAACCTGATCATTTCCGCGACTGCCGCGCCGCGAAAAAGCCTGTTCACGCTTCCGGATCTCGAGAGCCGTTTTGCGAAATTGCCGGTGTTCCAGGTTCACGCCCTGGATGACAACGAGTGCGTATCGGCTCTGCAGCTGCGCTCAGAACATCGTGGTCTTGAGTTACCGGATGAAACCGCGCAATACCTGCTGAAGCGAAGTCGCCGCGATATGGCCAGTCTTTATGACTTGCTTGACACACTCGACAGGGAAGCACTGCGTGCAAAAAGGCGGCTCACCATTCCTTTTGTTCGCAGCGTCCTTGAGGGAACCGAAACCGGTTCTAGGAACCCAGTTTGATTGCGATTTCGGCGACGCGCCGGCCGAGCGCTTCGGCGAGCGTTTTCTCATCCGGTGAGAGCGCATCCGGCTTCTTGTTCCAGGTCACATGCGACGCGCCGTAGGGTGTTCCGCCGCTGCTCGTCGTGGTCAGTTTTTCCTCGGTGTACGGAACGCCGACGAAGATCATGCCGTGGTGAAGCAGCGGAATCGCCATCGACAGCAGGGTAGCTTCATTGCCGCCATGCACGGTGCTTGTGGATGTGAACACACCCGCGGGTTTGCC
>DDIP01000062.1:946-12357 GCA_002338605.1 Proteobacteria bacterium UBA1847
GGGTTTGCCAGCCAGTGTACCTTTGAGCCAGTCTGTTCCCGTCGAATCGATGAAGTACTTCAGCGCAGCACTCATGTTGCCGAATCTCGTCGGGCTGCCCATGACCAGGCCGCCGCATTCCGACAGATCCGCAGCTGTCGCGAACGGCGGCCCGGCATCCGGAATCGAAGCCTCAGTCGCTTCGCTGACGGGGGATACGGCAGGTACCGTACGCAGTCGCGCCGAGCACCCGGCGACGGCATCAACGCCCTTGCAGACTTCCCGCGCCAAAGCTTCGGTTGCGCCGGTTCGAGAGTAATACAGAACCAGGATTTCGACGATCGAATTCATTCGTCAGCTGAGCAGCGTCAGAACGTTTTCCGGCGGCCGGCCGACCACAGCGCGGCCCGAATCCTCGTCGACCACAATCGGCCGTTCCAGCGTTTTCGGGTGCTGTGTTATCCATTGAGCGAGCGCGGCATCGTCGTCCAGCGGCGGCAGGTCCTTCGATTCCTTGAATTCGCTCTCTCCGCGCCGCAACAAGCCTGACAGTGGCATGCCGAGTTTCTGCGACAGGTCAAGCAAGACTGCCGCATCCGGCGGGTCTGTGAGATAGCTTACGATCCGCGGCTGGACGCCGGCGTCTTGAATGAGCTGCAGAGTTTGGCGCGATTTGCTGCAGCGCGGGTTGTGGTAGATCGTGACGGCCATGAGGTCCTCTTTCGGGTTGGTGGCTGGACACGACGAACTCTAGCAGGCCGCTCAGGCGACGTCAGCGAGCGCATTTGCCCTTGACGCGACAGCATGGCAGTTGGTAGCGTTGACCGGTCGCCGAACGAAAAATAACAATAAAAAAACTGTGGCTAATCAAGTTCTAATGAATATGTTCAAGAAATCCCTGCAAGCGTTATTCGTCACCGTTTTGGTCCTCCTGGCAGGCTGTGAAACAGCGCCGCCGGTGCAGGAAATGAGCGATGCGCGGCAGGCTATTGCGGTAGCGAAGAAAGCCGGTGCCGCCGATCTGGCCTCATTTCACCTCGACGCGGCGGAAAAATACCTGGCGAGTGCCGAGGAGAGCCTGGGGCGTCAGGCCTACAACCAGGCAAGGCGAGACGCCGAACATGCCAAAATGAAAGCCCTCGATGCGCTCAAGGCGGCTGAACTGGAGGCCAGCCGGAAACAGGACACCGGCGATTACTGAATCGCACGCACGTGAGGCCCGAAAATACATCATTAGCGGGCGGGTTCAGGGCGTCTGGTTTCGAGACAGCACGCGCCGCCAGGCCGAGTCCCTTCAAATCGCCGGCTACGCGAAGAATCTGCCGGATGGAACGGTTGAAGTCCTGGCCTGCGGGCGTTCTGAATCGCTCGACGCGCTGGCAGCCTGGCTGGCTGAGGGGCCGCCACTGGCGAGCGTCGAACGGGTTTTGGAAAGCACGGCTGAATTCCGGGAGTTGAACGGCTTTTCCGTCGCCTAACCCTGAAACCACTTCTTGCTGAGCTTGTCGATGACCTTGTTGGGGTACTTGCGCACCCCGAGGCTGCCATTGTAGCGGCCGAGCGCGCGGCGCAGATCGCCGTTTTCCTTGTCCAGGTAGAAGCGCAGGATTGTGCAGCCGTAGCGAAGATTGGTTTCAATGTGTAACAGGTTGTCGTTGGGCCGGCCGATTTCGTTCAGCCAGAATGGCATGATCTGCATAAGGCCAATGGCGCCGGCGACGGATATCGCGTAGCGATCGAAATTACTCTCTGTCTCGATCACGGCCAGAATCAGTTCCGGCGGCAATTCAACGCGATTGGCCTCCACATGGACGAGTTTCAGAATACGGATTCGCTCTTCAGGGTCTTTGACCTGGCGCTCCAGTCGCCGCGACATGTCGGTCAGCCAGACCTCGGCATCAAACCGATCGGTAAAACTCGGGGTGTCATCGGCCGCCGCGCGCAGGGCCTCGCGCAGTTCCGGGTCCGGTGCGCTTTCGGCCACAGCGGTCGTCACCGAAAAGGCGGCAACGACGAGGACGGGTAGGATGATGCGGAGACCGGGTGTCATGGTTGCGTGTAATCGTAGCAGTATTTTCAGTCTAATTATGAGCTTACGCCACATTATTCCAGTAATTTGAGAGCGTCTTCACGTTTCAGGTTGCGCGATTCGCTTTCCCTGCGGTGTCGATACTCAAGTTCGCCGGCTGCAAGGCCACGCTCACTGATCACCAGGCGGTGCGGAATCCCGATCAATTCTGCGTCGGCGAACTTCACGCCAGGCCTTGCGTCACGGTCATCGAGCAGGACGTCGAGCCCCCGTTCACGCAATTCCCGGTAGAGCGCATCGGCCGCTGTACGGACAGCCTCGGAGCGATGCAGGTTGATCGGTACCAGCACAACATCGAATGGTGCCAGTGGCGCGGGCCAGATGATGCCGGCTTCATCATGATTCTGCTCGATGGCCGCGCCGACGATTCGCGAAATACCGATGCCGTAACAGCCCATCGACATCACCTGGTTCTTGCCCTCGGGATCCTGGACCGTGGCAGACATCGCCTCGCTGTACTTGGTTCCCAGCTGGAAGATATGGCCGACTTCAATACCACGCGCGATGCTCAATGTGCCGTTGCCATCGGGTGTCGGATCGCCGGCAACGACGTTGCGCAGATCCACCGTCGTCGGGATAGCGAGATCGCGCCCGAAATTTGCACCGGTGTAATGCATGTCCTTTTTGTTGGCGCCACAAACAAAATCACTCATTCCCACCGTCGCGTGATCGAAAAAGAGGGGCATGCCGAGTCCAATCGGACCGACGAAGCCCGGGCCACAACCGGTCGCTTTGGCAATGACTTCAGGGCTGGCCATGGTCAACGGAGACACAACGCCCGGCATCTTCTGGGCCTTCACCGCGTTAAGTTCATGATCACCGCGCAATAACAGCGCGACCGGACCGTCCGTACCGTCGACGATCAATGTCTTAAGGACACGCGATGCATCTGTTTTCAGGAACTCGCAGAGCGCCTCGATCGTCTTGACGCCCGGTGTTGCCACCTGCTGAAGCTCCTCTTTCGCGTCAGGGTAGCCGGCCGCGACGGGTGTTGTCGTGGCCGTCTCGATATTCGAAGCGTAGTTATCCGCATCGCTGTAGGCGATTGCATCTTCACCCGAATCGGCCAGGACGTGGAATTCCTGCGACCGGCTGCCGCCAATTTCTCCGGAATCGGCGTCGACAACGCGAAATTTGAGCCCAAGTCGTTCGAATATCGCGGTGTAGGCGGAGTGCATGCGCTGGTAGGACGCCTCCATTCCTTGCTTGTCGATGTCGAACGAATAAGCATCCTTCATGATGAACTCACGCGATCGCATCACGCCGAATCGCGGGCGGATCTCGTCACGAAATTTGGTCTGAATCTGATAGTAGTTGATTGGCAGTTGCTTGTAGCTGCGCAATTCCCGGCGGGCAATATCGGTAATGACCTCTTCATGAGTCGGACCGAAGCAATAGTCCCGCGAATGCCGGTCGCTCATGCGCAGCAGTAGCGGACCGTACTGGTCCCAGCGGCCGGACTCCTGCCACAGCTCGGCTGGCTGCACGGCCGGCATCAGCAATTCCAGCGCCCCGGCGCGATTCATTTCCTCACGAACGACCGCCTCGACTTTTCTCAGGACCCGCAGTCCCAGCGGCATCCAGGTGAAAAGCCCTGAAGCCAGTCGGCGAATCAGGCCGGCACGCAGCATCAGCTTGTGACTGATGATCTCCGCATCTGACGGGACTTCCTTGAGTGTCGTGAGTCCGAATTCCGAAAAGCGCATTGTTTCAACCATTGATGAGCGAGCCGCGCATTCTAACTGTATTGACAGATAAGCCAAAGCAGTGGAAGGTCCGCAGTCTTTTTGACGCTGGAAGAAACGCTTGCAAGGTCGCCGAAATCCGTTCGTTGCCCGGGAGGGCTTGCCGCTGCTCGTTGCGACGCTCGCATCGGCCGTTCTATTGATTCGCTATTCCGATCCCTGGTTGGCATTGGCCCCAACGGCCGTTTTCATCATGCTTTACTTCGTGTTTCGCGATCCGAAACGCGTCATGCCGTCAGTGGCCCTGGGCGTTGTGAGTCCGGTCGACGGCGAGGTTCTGGAAGTCGGTTCAATCGAGGCCGGCGATACGGGACTTCCGGCCTTGCGCGTGGTCATCGCAGTCGACAGCCTCGGGACCTATACGGCCCGGAGCCCGGTTGAAGGCATTATCAAGGATATGGGGTCGAAAGCGATGTGGCTGCAAACAGATGAAGGTGTGGACGTCACACTCAAATTCCGCGGCCACCGGCTGGGACTTGCGCCCAGGGCATTCGGCCGTTTCGGCGAACGGCTGGGGCAGGGCCAGCGCTGCGCGTATCTGAGATTGACACGAATTGCCGAAGTGCAATGGCCGGACAACGGCAAGGTCTCCGTGGAAATCGGGCAAACGGTCAGGGCCGGTATCGACCTCATCGGTACAGTGCCGAGTACGCGATAGCATTTGCCCCCTCATTCCCGTCGTGAAATGCGCGATACGGCATGGCAAACTCACGGCTTAACCCGAAGCTTCGGTCCAATTCATGATCCACCCTGAACATCAGCGGCGTGCCTACCTGCAGGCCATGGGAATCGATGTGTGGCTGCCGCGCGACGCGGCCGAGCCGGGCGTTGATGCGTCGGGTGGCCTTGTGTCAGCCGGGGCGGATGCCATGGACTGGGATGAATTGCAGCGTTGTGTCGCCGACTGCACGCGATGTGCGTTATCAAAAAGTCGGACCCAGACGGTGTTTGGCATCGGCAAGCAGGATGCCAGCTGGATGATCATCGGTGAGGCGCCGGGTGCCGAAGAGGACCGGCGCGGGGAGCCGTTCGTCGGCCGGGCAGGGCAGATGCTCGACGAAATGCTGCGAGCGGTGGGGCTTGGTCGCGATTCAGTCTTTATTGCCAATGTGCTGAAATGCAGGCCACCCAATAACCGGGATCCGAAGCCAGACGAAGCGGCAGCCTGCCGGGACTACCTTGAGCGGCAAATTGCACTCGTACAACCGCAGGTCATTCTCGCGGTCGGAAAAATCGCGGCGCAAAACCTGCTGCAAAGCGCCGAGCCGGTCGGCCGGCTGCGGGGACGGCAGTATGATTTGAACGGGATACCGCTGGTCGTCACGTATCACCCGGCCTATTTGCTGCGAAGCCCTTCGCAAAAACGCAAGGTCTGGACCGATCTTTGCCTGGCCCGAAAGCTCAGTGGGATTGCGCCGACATGATTACACCGATGGCGCAGCCACCGACCACGATTCGCGACATGAAACACGACGACCTGGCTATGGTTTCGGACATCGAGCGTCGAAGCTATGAATTTCCCTGGAGTCACGGGGTCTTTCGCGATTGCCTGCTGGCAGGGTATCAATGTGTTGTACTCATTCGTGAGGGCAGAGTCGCAGGCTATTCAATCCTGTCGATCGCGGCCGGTGAGGCTCACATTCTCAATCTTTGTATTGACCCGGAATTTCGTGCGCTGGGCTACGGCGAGAAATTGCTCGACGAATTGCTCTACCGGGCACGTTCAGCGTCGGTGAGGGAGATTTTTCTCGAGGTGAGGCCATCCAACAGGACAGCGATTGGCCTGTATCAGAAAAAGGGTTTTCACAAGATCGCGGCACGACCTGCTTACTACCAGGCGCGGGAGGGGCGGGAAGACGCCTCGGTCCTTGCCAAGAAACTCGTCGTTGATAAGTGACCGGAGTTTCGCGAGGCTTGCGATTCCGATAGACTGCGCCGCCTCTGACGCCTTCTCACTGCAATGCCTAACCTCGACAAACAAGTTAGCAAGCGGCGTACGTTTGCGATTATCTCGCACCCGGACGCCGGCAAGACGACGCTTACCGAGAAGCTGCTGCTCTACGGCGGCGCGATCCAGCTCGCGGGCACGGTCAAAGGCCGTAAGGCGAACCGGCATGCAACGTCCGACTGGATGGCACTCGAACAACAGCGCGGTATTTCCATTACCTCGTCCGTCATGCAATTTCCGTACAACGACCACGTCGTCAACTTGCTCGATACGCCCGGACACGAAGACTTCTCGGAAGACACCTACCGAACACTGACGGCTGTTGATTCGGCACTGATGGTGATCGACTGCGCCAAGGGTGTCGAGCAACGGACGATCAAACTGATGGATGTCTGCCGGCTTCGCGATACGCCGATCATGACGTTTATCAACAAGCTCGATCGTGACGGTCGTGAGCCGATCGACTTGCTGGATGAAATCGAATCAGTACTCAAAATTCAGTGCTCGCCCATCACCTGGCCGATCGGTATGGGTCGGTCGTTAAAAGGCGTGTATCACCTGCTTCAGGACAAGATCTTTCTCTATGACAAGGTCGGTCGTCAAAAGGTATCGGGCAGGCAGTTGATTGATGGACTCGCGTCCAAAGCGGCGGGCGAAGCGCTCGGCGACGAAGCCGACAGGTTTCGCGAAGAAATTGAACTGGTCAAGGGTGCCTGCCCGACATTGTCTGTCGAAGACTATCTTGCGGCAAAGCAGACGCCCGTGTTTTTCGGATCGGCGATCGGCAATTTCGGTGTCAAGGAACTGCTGGACGAGTTCGTTAATTACGCGCCGCCACCGCAGGCGCGCGAGACCGAACAACGCATCGTTATGCCGAACGAAGAAAAAATGACCGGGTTCGTATTCAAGATTCAGGCGAATATGGATCCGGGTCATCGTGATCGAATCGCATTCATGCGTATTTGTTCCGGCGAGTACCGCAAGGGAATTCGTGCCCTGCACGTTCGTTCCGGCAAGGAGATGAAGATTCCGGATGCCATTACGTTCATGGCGGCCGACCGGCAACATGCGGAAACGGCCTATGCCGGTGACATTATCGGCATTCACAATCATGGCACGATCAATATCGGTGACAGCTTTTCGGAAGGTGAAGTCTTGCGATTTACCGGCATACCGAACTTCGCACCTGAAATCTTCAGGCGCGCGGTATTGAAAGACCCCTTGCGCCTGAAGGCCCTGCAAAAAGGCCTCGCACAGTTGTGCGAGGAAGGCGCGACGCAGTTATTCAAACCCTTGCGCAATAACGATCTGATACTGGGGGCGGTTGGGCCGCTGCAGTTTGAGGTAGTTGCACACCGTTTGCGCGACGAATACAACGTCGAGTGTCAGTTTGAGGCGATCAATGTCGCGACGGCGCGTTGGGTGGAGTGTGACGACTCCAGCATGCTCAGTGAATTCGAGCGCAAGGCTCATGACAACCTCGCGCTGGATCACGGCAACAGTCTGGTCTACATTGCACCTACGAGAGTCAACCTCAACCTGACCGAGGAACGCTGGCCGGATATCGCTTTCCGCGCGACGAGGGAACACTAGCGTACGGCCCTTAGTCGGAGGCAGGCATTTGCCAGCGTCGCGAATCTTAAACAAGAAAGTCATTACCTGGGCGCTCTACGACTGGGCGAACTCGGCCTTTGCATTAAGTGTGCTCGCGGTCTTGTTCCCGCTGGTGCTGGGCCGCTATTGGGCCGGTGAGGGTAGCGGTGCCGATACGACAGCGAGACTGGGCTGGATTACGTCGGCGGCCAGCATCATCGTTTTGCTGACGGCACCAATCCTTGGAACGATCGCGGATACCGGTGGCTATCGAAAGCGATTGCTGTTCGTTTTCGCATTTGTCGGAGCGATAGCGACTGCGTCACTGGGTTTCGTCGGGCCGGGTGGTTGGCCCCTCGCGCTCGGTCTCTACCTGGTTGCGTCCATCGGTTATTACAGTTCAATCGTGTTCTATGACTCGCTGTTGATTGACGTCACTGAGCCAAGAAATTACAACGTTGTTTCGACGTTGGGATTTTCGGCAGGCTACCTCGGTGGGGCGGCGCTGCTGGCTATGCACCTCTGGATGTTGAAATCGCCGCAGACGTTTGGGTTGGAAAGCGCAACGGATGCCTTTGGGCCGGCCTTTGTTTCCGTCGGTGTCTGGTGGCTGGTGTTCCTGGTTCCACTGCTGCTTTGTGTCAAAGAAAAGCACAGCCGGATCGAGGTACAAAGCCATCCGGTTCGTGCGGCCTACAGAGAGCTTCGTTCGACGATTCTTGAAATCAGCAAGTACCGAAATGTCACGATCTTTCTCGGCGGTTACTGGCTGTATATCGGAGGTGTGTTCACCGTCATTTTCATGGCCGTCAACTATGGTCAGCGGCTGGGATTTGACGACAACGATCTCGTGTTGGCCCTGATGATTTCGAATTTCGTGGGATTCCCGGCAACGATTATCTACGGCGCTCTCGCGCATCGTTTTGGTGCCAAAAAAGGCATCTACTTCGCGCTGCTCGCCTACGTTGGCGCGTGCCTGTGGGCAATCCAGATGAGCAGCGTCAGGGAGTTCTACGTTATGGCCATCATAATTGGTGCCGTGCAGGGTGGTGTGCAGGGTCTGAGTCGGTCGGTCTATGCGGCGCTGATTCCAGCTGAGCAGCCGGGCGAGTTTTTCGGTTTCTACAGCATGACAACCAAGTTCGCCCACGTACTCGGACCGGCGATGGTGGCCGTTGCCGCTACCTTGTCGGATGATCCGAAATGGGTGCTGCTGGCATTGATGCCTATGTTCCTGGCAGGCGCACTGTTACTGGCGCTGGTTCGTGTGCCGCCCATCAATACAGCAGAAAGCTAGACGATTTCGGCAAGTGCCTGGCGAAGTTTTTCTTCCGAATCCGGTGCCTTTGGCCCGTAACGAGCATCCAGGTAGGTGATGGTCACCGACTCGATAGCCTCTGCAGGCAGTCGAGATTCCTTTATCGCACGTACGGCAAATTCCTGTTCTGTTTCACCGATGTTGCGTTCAATGCCGGTTTTTTTCACAAAGCGGCGGTAAAGAATGGCCAGCCGGTCTTTTCCGGGCGGACGATAACGCAACATCATGAAGCCGCTGATGGCGAGAATCAGCGTAATGACTGCGATCACGAGAGTGAGCAGCATTTTTCGCCCGCTTGGTTCATCCATGCCGAGCCACTCCATGAAGCTTTTTTGCTTGTCCGGACTGTAGCCGAGAATCCAGTCATTCCACTTCATATTGAGCATGTCCCAGGCCATCGTCAGGTCTTGCAGCAGCTTAGACGGCGCTGAAAACCCCCAGGAAACGCCGACACCGTCGAAAGCCGCATCGCGAGTACCGTAGTCGATGCGCTCTGGCGCAACAGCGGCGGTTGGGTCGACCCGGCGCCAGCCGGATTCCGGCAACCAGACCTCGGTCCAGGCGTGGGCATCGGATTGACGGACGATCAGGTGACCGCCAAGTGGATTGATCTCGCCGCCCTGGTAGCCGAGCACGATACGTGACGGAATTCCTGCGTTCCTCATCAGGACGGAAAACGCCGATGCGTAGTGTTCGCAAAAACCCCGGCGTGTATCGAACAGGAATGCGTCGACCGAGTTGCTGCCGAGAGCTGGCGGCTGCAACGTGTAGTAGAAGTCTTCGTTGCGAAACATTGCAAGGACTGCGTCAATGTATTCAACATCCGATCCCGCACTCGCGCGCAATCCACGGGCCAGTTCGGCAGTGCGCAAGTTGCTGTTATCCGGTACGTCTGTATAGAAACTACGGAACATGCGCGGCAGTTCCGTTTGCACCCGGTAGCTGGGGTACGAGACAACCTTGTATGCCACTCGCTGTTCGATCGGAGTGACGCGTGAGAGCTGTTGGTGAGGACCCATGAATGTGCGCTCAAGCGACCATTCCATTGGCATATCCATTGCGATAACCCACTGCTGCTGTGTTGGCTCCAGCGTTACTTCGTAGGAATAGGCCGATCCGCTGAACTCAAGCTGCTCTCGCGCCGGTGCCGCGATACGTGGTTCGGATCCCTGCCATGTCCGGCCATTGAAGCTCGTCATGACGAGGCCACGCCAGTAGCGATCTTTGGGCCGCGGTAGCACGTCGTCAAACCGGACACGAAACGCAACTTCATTCGATTGCGAGAGCGAACTGATATCACCGGGACTCATTGTGTCGTTCAACCCGGTCATGCCGCGACTGGTGTCGATTGGCACAGACCAGAACGGCGTCGCAAGGCGGGGAAAGAATATCCACATGGCGACCGCAAGGGGTGCCGCGTAAAGCATCAGGCGCCCACCTGTATTGAAGCTTTGCTTTGCGGATTGGCTCTCACCCGCAGACATGCGCAGCCAGGCAGTCATGATAATCAGTGTGCTGATAATGAGGTATGGCAACGACCACAGGTATTGCTCGCGAAGCAGCGACGACATCACAAGAAATATGCTGATGAACAACAAAACAAACTGGTCGCGACGCTTGCGAGTTTCGAGCAATTTCAGCGAGGCCATTATTGCCAGCAGCGCCGACCCCGGGCCCACGCCACTGATCGATGAGTAGGTTGCAAGCACGCCGAGGAAACAAACCAGCGCGAGACCACCTCGAAACCAGCGTGACGGCAGCATTCTGCGTTGCTTTTCGATGACGTAACGCCAGACTGCACAAGAAACAAATGCACCGGTAATCCAGAAGTCGAGATAGGGTACATGCGGCAGCAACGCGACGAGCAATGCGGCCAGTGTCCAGGGCAGACTGCTCAACAGCGCGCCGTCGGTCCCTCGTGGCTGCGCGCGCATCATGTTCCGGACCCGAACAGCGCCAGGGCCTCGAGGCATTTGCGCCGGTGCTCATCGCCGTGTGCCGGTGGAAATTCCTTGCCGGGCAGCCTGAGGCCATAGTCCGCGGATGTCCGGTCCGTGTTTATGATCCAACGTGTCAGGATCGAGAGCCGTTCCTCAACATCATCACTCGCGATTTCGTCAAAGCTGAACCACTGACTGCTGGTGTCGGCGCCGGCAAATTTCTTCGATAGCAACTGCCCGCTTCGCGCATATGCCTTCCACGCGACATGTCGGGGCGAATCACCTTCGTGGTAACGCCTTAGACCGGCAAAGTCTTCCTCGCCCCGGGCATCGTGCTGACGATACCCGTGGGCAATGCAGGTTGGCGGTGGTTCAGGCGCATCCTCGCTTGGCGCAGGATAGACGAGGCCCCGAAGGCCCATGTGTAACCACGCCCAGGACCGGAACAGCTCGAACGGAAACAGCGTGCGAATACCAAATCGATCGAGTTCAACCCAGCCACGGCGATCGGTGGGCATCGGCAGAACAAACACCTTGCTTTCCCCGGCTTCGAGGTCGTGCACATCGCTCTGCGCGTTGTCATGATAAATTCGAATTCCATATCGTGCGCTTTTCGATCGGTTGGTAATAGCGATGCGAAAGCGAATGGATTGCCCACTGAAGACCGGCTCGGTACCGGCGAATGTCAGCTCCAGCCCGACCAGGTTTCTCTGGCACTGATGCATAGCAACAAATCCGATGCCCGCAAGTAGAAACGTCAGTGCAAACGACAGGTTGTTGTTGTAGTTCATTGAGCCCA
>DDIP01000215.1 GCA_002338605.1 Proteobacteria bacterium UBA1847
GATCGCCTGGACTGTCGATTCCAGGTACCGCCATGTAGCCGCAACATCGGGCAGGATGTCATTCATCCCGCGAATCGCTCTGGGTTGCGTACTCATGTTCCGGTAATCGTCAGCCTGGCGGTGCCGCGCCGATCCGCCGGAGGAAGATCGAAGGGTTCGCCGTTCACGCGCAGACTGACGTTTGCGGCGTCGCCGAACAGGACATTGAATGGCGCTTCGCCCGACAGGTTGACGGTCCGTCCCGCCCTGCCCAGGTCAAAGAACAGGCGTTGTCCCCGCGCGTCGCTGATTTCGGTCCAGCACTCACCCGAGTAACTGATCTGCAGGGTCATATTACCGTCGTCGGCGGGCTCCGGTTCGGCGACGGCCGTTTCCGGCTCGAGGGTCTCGACCGGTTCATCGACAGCAGGTTGATCGACAGAAGTTTGATCGACGGCAGGTCGATCTTCCGGCACGTCGGCGAAATCGTCCGCGTCGCTTTCCTGCTCGGCGGGTTGCAACGGTGCGACCTGCCCCGTGACAGGTGTTTCTGCCACCGGCGTGCGAACGGCGAACCACCAATAAGCAAACGCAAGCAGCACAATAACGGCGATAGCAGCAAGCCACGGACCCGGCGACAGGGCCTCGCGCTGACGCGGTCGCAATGATAGCGCCGGCTGTGAGTCCTGTGAGCGGGTCAGCACGTAATAGTCGTCCATGATGTCCGCCTCATTGACACGAACGATCTGCGCGAACTTTCGCAAGTGACCTTTGGCAAATACCGGTGCACCAATGACGTCGAAATCATTGCTTTCAAGCGCGCGCACCTTGTATTCGTCGAGGTGCAGCTCCTTGGCGATATCACGTAACGGAATCTGAAGCTCGCGACGTGCTTCGGCGAGGCGCTCACCGCACAACGGGCCGGTCACCTCGTCGTTCGACGCCTCCGAATCCGGATTTTCATACTCGTCGTTCACTATTGAATACCCAGCACCATGCGTGCTTCATCGGACGCCGGGAATTCGCGAATCAGGCGATCTTCGAATTCTTTACGACCGCGGTCATTGTCCAGCTTGTCTTCGATTCTTGACGCCATCAGCAAGGTGCTCGCTTTCACCGGGCTGGTCGCCATATAGCGTTGCAAAAACGCCCGCGCTCCGAGGAAGTCTTCGTTCCTGTATTTCATCAGGCAGAGTTGCAACAGGGCTTCGCCGTACGTGGACTTGCGCTCCAGCGCCGATCGAAAAAAGGATTCCGCCGCCGCTTCGTCCGGTTTCTGCAACATGCAGATTCCGGCATTCGTCAGCGTGACTTCTGCATTGTCGTTTTGCGGGTGACTGGCCGCTTTCGCAAAAAATTTCTGCGCCTCGGCAAAGTCGCGCTTGCGGCACAGGTAAACAGCGTAGGAGTTGTTCACATTGAAATCTTTGGGCGCGACCCTGATAGCATTTTCGTACGCCTCGCGGGCCAGGCGGTTGTTCTCGAGTGCTTCGTATGTCAGTGCCAGTGTCGTGTAGGCGGCCGCCATGCGCGGCTCGATTTCGATGGCGAGCAGCAGCCTGTCGCGCGCCAGCTCGTAGCTGCCGGCATTGTAGTAGCGCGCACCCAGTTGATAATTGAGTTCGGCGGCATCCGCATCGTTGCGAACAGGCTCGGTAATGGATCCGACCGTTGTCGACACACAAGCCCCGACCAGAAACAGGCTCAATGCCACCGGAATAATCCGTTTGCTGCTATTCATGCTGATGAGATCCTCATGTCCTTTTCGCCCGTGGTTTTCTGGCCAATACTCTTGTCGCCCAGCCGCTTTTTGACGCGATCGCTTACTTTACCAGCAAGCTGGCCGCATGCTGCATCGATATCGTCGCCGCGGGTCCGCCGGGTCGTTGCGACCAGGCCCCGGTCACGCAAGCGGGCCTGGAAATGCCGGATGGTTTCGGCCGATGAGCGCTTGTACTGAGTGCCTGGAAAGGGGTTGAACGGAATCAGGTTCACTTTGGCAGGCTTGCCTTTCAACAGGTCTGCCAACTGGCTGGCATGCGCAATGGAATCATTGACGTCGCGCAACATGACGTACTCGAACGTGATGAATCGGTTCGAGCGCTTCGCCGCGTATTGCCAGCAGGCATCGAGCAAGCTACTGATCGGGTGCAGTTTATTGATCGGCACAATCTGATCGCGCAATGCGTCGTTTGGCGCGTGCAGCGATACCGCCAGCGCGACATTGCAGTCGTCGGCGAGCTTGTTGATATGAGGCACAATACCTGAGGTGCTGACCGTGACGCGGCGTCGCGACATGCCGTAGGCCCAGTCGGAAACCAGAAGTTCAAGCACCGGAACCACATTGCGGTAGTTCGCCAGCGGTTCACCCATACCCATGAACACGACATTGCTGATCGCCGCTTCGTCACCGCTGCGTCGCGGCAGTTCGGCAATGGCGTGGCGAACCTGGCCGATGATCTCCGCACTGGTCAGGTTGCGATTAAAACCCTGCGCGCCCGTCGCACAAAACGCGCAGTCGAGCGCGCAACCCACCTGCGACGAAATACACAAGGTGCCGCGATCGGCTTCCGGAATAAAAACCGTTTCAACGGCCTGGCCGGAGCCGCTTGAGAACAACCATTTCACACAACCGTCGGCTGAGTCGAAGCGCTGCTGAACAACCGGCGGTAGAATTTCGGCGGTTGCCTTCAACTCGGCTCGCAGGGCTTTCGACAAGTCCGTCATCTGATCGAAGTCATCGACCGCGCGCTGGTGGATCCACTGCATGATCTGTTTAGCCCGGAACGGCTTTTCATTGCGTGCAATCAAAAACTGCTCGAGATCGCCTTGCGACAATCCGAGCAGGTTGGTCTTCTTGACGCTGTCAGTCACCATAATTCCAATCGTGTCGGCCCAACAAAGAGCCGCGTCGGCAATCGCCGACTACCGCGTCCTCGGGCAAACGCCGTCATCGCCGAAGAAATAGGCGATTTCGTTCGCTGCTGTTTCAGCAGCGTCGGAACCGTGCACGACATTCTCTTCAATGCTCGCAGCGAAATCGGCGCGAATAGTGCCCGGATCGGCATCCGCCGGATTGGTCGCGCCCATGATTTCACGATTCTTCGCAATCGCATTTTCACCCTGTAACACCTGAACGATGACAGGGCCCGATGTCATGTAGCTCACAAGGTCGTTGTAAAATGGGCGCTCCTTGTGCACGGCGTAAAATCCGCCCGCCTGCTCTTTGCTCAGGTGCATCATTCTCGCGGCGACTATTTCCAGGCCGGCTTTTTCGAAGCGGCTGTAGATTTCTCCGATCAGATTTTTTTGTACGCCATCAGGTTTGATGATGGAGAGCGTTTGCTCAACGGCCATGTGCTAGTCCTTTATATTCACTGCTTTAACGTTTGCGCCCGGCGATGATGCCGGGCAAATGGATGTAAACCCTTAATTCTACTACGGTAGTTTCAGACGTTGAAGCTTTCGCCACAACCGCATTCACCCGAAATATTGGGATTGCGGAAGCTGAAGGCCTCATTGAGGCCGTTCTTGACGAAGTCGACCTCGGTGCCGTCGATGAGCGTCAAGGCATCGGCCGGCACGACGACCTTGATGCCCTTGTCCTCGAACACGATGTCCGAGGCATCGATTTCGTCAGCATAGTTGATGACGTAGGAATAGCCGGAACAGCCGGTCTTGGTCACACCAAGGCGTAGGCCGACAGCGTCATCGCGCTTTTTGAGATAATTCCGGACCCGCTTCGCAGCCGAGTCCGTCAGTGAAATTGACATGTCATTCCTGTGGGGTGTCTGTGAGGTCCAAAATGGCTTGCCCAAGCGACCGGACCGTATCTTCAAGCACTAGTATACGTCCGGTTTTCTCTACAGGTACAGCCAGATCCTCCATAATCCGGGCGGTTTCGAATTCCTCAAGGTCTGTGGCCGGGCGACCCTCATACTGGCGACAGAATTCCTCGCAGGCTGCCAGCACGTGCGGACAGCCCCAGGCGCGAAAACGCAGGCGCTGCAGGACGCCCCCCGCGACTCCTGCGGACAGCCGGATACGCATCCCCTGATCCTCAAAGTAGCCAACCGCGCCACCTGGAACGTCTCCGGCATGGCCGGGGTGTGCAAAATTGTCGCGGACGACAGCGTTGTAAGGATCTTCGATCACGCCGCCACCCCGGGGGCCAGCGAGCGCAGTTTCCGGACCGCGGACCGATAGGCCGATATTGCAAAATCAATATCCTCTTTTGAGCTTTGCCTGCCGAGGCTGAAGCGAATCGCACTTTGCGCCTCCTGGTCACTCCGACCCAGCGCGCGCAGGACATACGACGGCTCCTGGCTTTGCGAATTGCAGGCCGATCCGGTTGCAACGCAAAGGGGTTCGAGTGCCAGCAGGAGGCTTTCTCCTTCGATGTCCGCGATGCTGACATTAAGAATGCCGGGATACGTGCCCCTCACTGACCCGTTCAGACTGACGCCCTCAATTGAGCGAATACCCGACCAAAGCCGCTCTTTCAGCATCACCAGGTTTTCAAGATCATCGTCGATGCGATGAACCGCCACGGCCGCGGCTGCTCCCAGTCCGGCGATCAGGTCAACGGGCAACGTGCCGGGTCGCAAGCGCATTTGCTGGCCGCCGCCAAACATTTGTGGCTCAAGCGCCGTACCTCTCGCGACGTACAGCGCTCCTATCCCTTTTGGTCCGTAGAACTTGTGCGCCGTCATTGACATCAAGTCGACCTGCAATGCGCTGACGTCTACCGGCACTTTACCGACAGCCTGTGCCGCATCGACGTGAAACAGGATCTTTCGGGAACGGCAGATGCGCCCGATCGCCTCGATATCCTGCACGATCCCGGTTTCATTGTTGATTTGCATGATCGACACAAGCTGGGTGTCATCTCGCAAAGCAGCTTCGAAAGTCTCGAGGTTCAGTTGGCCGTCCGGACCGGGCGTCAGCCAGGTTACGTCAAAGCCGGCTTTTTCCAGGGCGCGGAACACGTCAACAACAGCTTTGTGCTCAGTACGCATCGTGACCAGGTGTCTGCCACGGTGCGCACGCTGCTTTGCGGCACCCAGTATCGCCAGGTTGTTGGACTCCGTTGCACCCGACGTCCAGATGATGCTCGCAGGTTCGACGTTCAACAATGCGCCAAGGTCTGCTGCTGCTTCGGCAACGATCCGGGCGCTTTGTCGCCCGGCAACATGGTTCGACGCCGGATTGAAGTAGGCCGAGGATTGCACCTCGCGCATGCGCTCGGCTACACGCGGATCCAAAGGCGTAGTCGCGGCGTAGTCGAGGTAGATCAGTGCAGCGGCCGTCATTTCGATCCCCGGGCACGGTCAATCGCCGACAGAATCCCTCGAAGAATATTGATTTCATTCTTGTCAGGACGTGCGCGCAAAAACAGGCGCCGCATGCGCCGCATCAGGAATCGCGGGTTGGCCGGGTCGAGAAATTCGATGTCCTGCAACACCTTTTCGAGATGCCCATAGAAATGCTCCATCTCTTCACCCGAGGCGGGCGCCTCTTCGCTTTCAAAGCTCGGTCCGGCATCCAGCATACGGGCAACCCGCAGTTCGTAGGTCAGCACCTGGACGGCCATCGCCAGGTTCAGGGAACTGAACCCGGGATCGGTCGGGATTGTCAGTAGCGTGTGACACAAGTCCAGGTCGTCGTTGTGCAGGCCGGACTTTTCGGGTCCGAACACCGCCGCCACGGTACCCTGCCTCGACTCGAGCAGCATGCGCTCGGCACAGTCTCTTGGCCCCATGCTCGGCCAGTTTATTGTTCGTGAACGCGCACTTGCGCCGGCAACGTAAACGCAGTCGGTCAAAGCATCGGCCAGCGTCGGGAACACCCTGGCCTGCTCCAGGATATCGGTCGCTCCGGACGCCCTGGCCGTCGCATCCTCATGCGGGAAATACCTTGGATTAACCAGAGCGAGGTCCGTGATACCCATGTTCTTCATCGCACGAGCGACCGCCCCGATGTTACCGGGGTGGGTGGTACCGACGAGTACAATACGTATCGACATGGTTCAGGACAGCTCACTAAAAGTCCGGTATTCTACCGTCCCGGCGGCTCGGGCTGACAGTTTTGTCCCCGAAACGTCCAGTTCTTTGACAATGACGGAATCGTTTCATGCACGCACTACTCAACGTTGCAGTTATGGCGTCGCGCCGCGCAGGCGCTGTGCTCGGTCGGAATTTCAACAAGCGCGACAAGCTCACGGTTGAAAAAAAGGGCCACAACGATTTCGTCACATCGGCTGATCTGGCCGCTGAAAAGGCCATCATTGACGTCATTCACAAACACTATCCCGATCATGCCATCCTCGCCGAGGAATCGGGCGTGCAGGGAGACTCCGATCATATCTGGATCATCGACCCACTGGATGGCACGACGAATTACCTGCACGGTTTTCCGGTTTTCGCCGTCTCGATCGGGTTGCAGATCAAGGGTCGCCTCGAGCATGCGGTCGTTTATGACCCGATGCGCGAAGAACTGTTTACCGCATCGCGCGGAGAAGGTGCGCAACTCGATGGGCGCAAGATCCGTGTCAGTGGCAACAAGGATCTTGATCGCTCACTGATCGGTACCGGGTTTCCCTATCGCCAGGCGGATCATGAGACCGGTCCCTATCTCGAGATGCTCGCGAAAGTGATCAGCAACACGTCCGGCGTTCGCCGTCCGGGTGCCGCCGCACTGGATCTTTGCTACGTCGCCTGCGGCCGGCTTGATGCCTTCTGGGAGACCGGACTTCAGCCCTGGGACCTTGCGGCCGGCGCGCTGATCATTCGCGAAGCGGGCGGGATCATCAGCTCGCTCGATGGCGGCGAAAAACTACTCGATTCCGGACACGTGCTGGCAGGTACGCCACGCATCTATAAAGGCCTGGCGCAACTCTGCGCAAGCGAAATCAAGGCGATTCTTCAGCCACAGGGCTGACGGCTGTTACGGTAGATCGTCGATCAGGGACTGGTCTTTGACCGGCTCGATCAGGTCCTGCGCATTGACGTTCAACTCCAGCGCCGTTGCACTGGCCGTATAGGTCGACGAATACGTTCCGACAACGATACCGACGATCAACGCGATTGAAAACGGCGCAATGGACTCTCCGCCGAATACCAGCAGTGCAACCAGCACCAGCAAGGTGGTGAGACCGGTAATAATCGTCCGTGCGAGCGTTTCATTGATGGAAATGTTCATCGCCTCTTCGGACGTACGTCCGCGCAATGCGAAAAAGTTTTCGCGAATTCGGTCGAATACGACCACGGTATCGTTTAGCGAATAACCGATGACCGCAAGAACGGCAGCGACGACGGTCAGATCAAATGCAAAGCCGAAGATTGAAAAGAAGCCGACGGTTACGATTGCATCATGCGCCAGCGCCGCGACGGCACCAGCGGAGAACTTCCACTGAAAGCGAATCATGACGTAGAGGAAAATCATCAGTAGCGCGAAGATCGTCGCCAGGGCACCTTGCTCAGCCAATTCGCTGCCGACTTGCGGGCTCACGAATTCGACCCGTCGCAATTCGATGCCTTCATCGTTCGCATGAAGGGTTTGCTGCAAGCGCTCCCGGATTTCGTCGGCAGCGCCTTCCTGAGGCGGCAGTCGTACCATGACGACATTCTCCTCACCGAATAATTGCACCTGCGCATTCTCGTAGCCTTCGTCAGCAAGGTCGCTGCGAATTAGCTCAAGATCAGCCGCCTGCGGATAACCGATTTCCAGCAAGATACCGCCGGTAAAATCAATACCAAATTCGAGTCCACGTGTTGCCAGCGATACCAGCGATGCGGTTACGAGCACCACCGAAACCGCCAGGCCAATCCTGCGGCGCGTCTTGCTCAGAAAGTCGATGCTGGTTTTGTCTTTGATTAATCGCATGAATGAATCCTAAACCGGTACCGACGTCAGCTTGCGCCCGCCGAAGATCAGATTGACGATCGCTCGCGTGCCAACGATGGCCGTGAACATGGACGTGATAATGCCCAGCATCAGAGTAATTGCGAAACCCTTGATCGGGCCGGTACCGACTCCGAACAACACGATCGCGGCGATCAGCGTCGTGATATTCGCATCGGCAATCGATGAAAGTGCCTTTTCGTAGCCCGCATTGATCGCCGACTGTGGCGATGTCCCGTTTGCCAGCTCTTCGCGTATGCGCTCGAATATGAGCACATTGGCATCAACCGCCATTCCCACTGTCAGAACGATGCCGGCGATACCCGGCAAGGTGAGTGACGCCTGCAGCAATGACAACATGGCAACGATGAAGACGAGATTCGAAAACAGGGCGACATTGGCGATCAGCCCGAATGCCTTGTAGTAAATGGCCATGAACAGCACGACGGCGAAAAAGCCGATCTTGATGGCGCTGAAGCCGCGGTCAATATTGTCCTGGCCCAGGCTCGGGCCGATGGTGCGTTCGTCGATTTTAAACACCGGCGCGGCGAGCGCACCGGCGCGCAGCAAGAGTGCGAGATCGTGAGCTTCGCCCTGTCCCAGTCCACTGATCTGGAAACGATTCTTGAAAATTCCCTGGATCGTCGCCGTGTTGATGATCTCTTCGGTTTTGATGTCGCGATTGATGGTCTCACCGTCGCGCTGAATGGTTTCGCGTCGGGTTTCAATAAAGACCGTCGACATCGGTTTACCAAGATGCTCCATCGTGGTCTGCAGCATGCTCTCGCCACCCGTCGAATCAAGCGTGATCGAGACGATCGGTGCACCCTGGTCAAAACCTGCGGCCGCGTCGATGATCTGGTCGCCGGACGCGATGACCTTGCGCTTTAATACAGCGTCTGCAATACCCGGTCGTCCGCGATAGAGCCGGGAGCCCGGCTCCGTGCCGGACTGGTCGACGAGCCGGAATTCCAGCGTCGCCGTTGCCGTCAGAATCTTGTTGATTTCGTTGGGGTCCTGCACGCCGGGGAGTTGCACGACGATTCGGTCGACACCCTGACGCTGCACCAGCGGCTCGGCAACACCCAATTGGTCGACACGATTTCTCAGTGTCGTAATGTTTTGCTCGATTGCAAAATCCTGGCGCGCCTTGATCTGGGCTTCGCTCATGCGAACGGTGAATGACCTGCCGTCGCTGCCGTCGGCAATCAAAAGGTCCGTATCGGATCGCTGCACCAGTTCCCGAGCCTTTTCGAGGTCAGACGCGTCACCAAGCTGGACCGTAATGCTGCGATTGTCGAGGCTGACACGATGCCGGATCCTGGCCTCACGCAAAATATCGTCGATTCCCTGCTCATACAAAGTCAGGCGCGTAGTGATTGCCGTATCCATATCGACTTCGAGCAGCACATACACGCCGCCGCGCAAATCAAGACCCAGGCTCATGGGGCTCAGTCCGAGATCGCGAACCCACGCCGGCAACCGGGGCGCCAGAGTCTGCGCAACGTTTGCAACCCGCCCATAGCGGCTTTTGAGTTCGTCGACGATCGGCGCAAGGTTGGTACCTGTATCGAAACGCAGCACAACGCGACCGTCTTTCAGGAACGCAGCCTCAGGGTTGTAACCCTCGCCTTCGACGACACGCACGTACTCATCGAGGCGAATCTGGTCGTAGCCCTCGCCGCCAGTGCTGGCAATTTGAATCGCGGGAACGCTGCCGTATATGTTCGGCAGCGCCAGCAAGCAGCCCGCCAACAGAATGGCGAGTACCAGGATGTTCAGCCACGCAGGATATTTATTCATTATTATTCGTGATTCCCGGCCGTGGATCAGGCTTCGTCGTAAGTACCTTTGGGTACGACCACCGAAACGCTGGCTTTCTGGATTTTGATTTCGGTATTGTCGCTGATCTTTACGACGGCATAGAGGTCGCTGACGGCGGAGATTTTTCCGAGAATGCCACCGGCCGTGAGCACCTCGTCACCCACCTTGAGTCCAGCAACCAGCGCGGTATGCGCTTTTTGCTTCTTTTGCTGCGGTCGAATCAACAGGAAATAGAACGCGCCGAACATCAGCACCATCATGATGATAAAGCTGGTGGAATCGCCACCCTGCTGGGCGCCTTGCGCGTAGGCGTTTTGAATAAAGAAATCCATAGTTGTCACTTCTTCGATTGGAGGATTCGGGCTAAGCCCCGGAAAAACAGCGCGGTATTATGGCATAAGCGAAGGACTTGGGGGCGAACTTGCCGGTTCGCAAGTCCGGCGCCTTCATTCGGCGCCGTCGCGGTAGGTCGCTCGAAGCCGATCGACGAATTCCACCAGGGCTCCGGTCGTGATGGCAGCCCGAATATCCGACATAAGCTTCTGATAATAGTGAAGATTATGAATCGTGGCCAGCCTCGGCCCGAGGATCTCACCGCATTTCACCAGGTGCCGCAGGTACGACAGCGAGTAGTGCCTGCAGGTATAGCAGTCACAGCCCGGATCCGGCGGCGACGTATCATCGCGATATCGGGCATGGCGAAATTTGACCGTGCCAGCTGAGGTAAACAGCTGCCCGTTACGGGCATGCCGCGTTGGAATAACGCAGTCGAACATATCGATACCGCGAGTCACAGCCTCGGCAATATCGACGGGCGTTCCCACACCCATCAGGTAGCGTGGCGCATCGCGTGGCATGTTCGGCATCAGAGCGTCCAGCACAGCGTGGCGTTCGTCTTCCGGTTCGCCAACGGCAAGGCCGCCGACCGCGTAGCCATCGAAGCCGATATCGACCAGCCCGGCCCTCGACTCTTCGCGCAGTGCATCGTAGATACCGCCCTGCACGATTGCGAACAACGCTTCACCGCGGTCCGGTTCAGCCGTTTTCAGTTCGTCGAATCGCTTGCGGCTCCGCGCGGCCCAACGCAACGAAAGCTCCATCGACTCGCGCGCCTGCTGCTCCGATGCCGGATACGGCGTGCACTCATCGAAGATCATTGTTATGTCTGCGTTGAGTTCATGCTGCACCTCCATCGACTTTTCCGGTGTCAGCATGAAAACGTCGCCATTGATCGGCGACTGGAAACGGACGCCCTCTTCCGACACCTTGCGCATCGCGGCCAGCGAGAAGACCTGGAATCCGCCGGAGTCGGTCAGTATGGGCCGCTTCCAGTTCATAAACTCGTGCAAGCCGCCGTGCTTGCGAATGACCTCGGGGCCGGGCCGCAGCATCAGGTGAAAGGTATTGCCGAGGATGATCTCGGCACCATCCGCCTCGACTTCCTCCGGCGTGACACTCTTTACCGTGCCATAGGTGCCGACAGGCATGAACACCGGCGTCCTTATCGTGCCACGGCGAAAGGTCAGCGTGCCACGGCGCGCTGCTCCGCATTCATCGTGGATCTCAAACTTCACTATCGGCACCGGGGGTCAGAAACATTGCATCACCGTAACTGAAGAATCGGTACTTCTCACGCACCGCGTGTCGATAGGCGGCAAGAATTCGTTCCTTGCCTGCGAACGCGGCAACCAGCATCAGCAAAGACGATTGCGGCAGGTGAAAGTTGGTGATCATCGCGTCAACGCTCCGGAATCGGTAACCGGGCAGAATGAACATGTCTGTCTCGCCGGCAAAAGGCGCAATCACACCATTGGCCGAGGCGCTTTCGAGTGCGCGGACCGAGGTTGTACCGATCGCGATAACGCGCCCGCCGGCCAGACGGGTGTTCCTCACCGCCTCGCAACACGCGTCACTCACCTGCACACGCTCGGCATGCAGCCGGTTCTTTTCAATGTCCTGGTCACGCAGCGACTGGAATGTGCCGGCACCGACATGCAGCGTTACAAAGGTATGACTGACACCTGCTTCCAGGGTTTCATCGAGCATCAGTTTGTCAAAATGCAGGCCCGCCGTCGGAGCGGCAACAGCACCCGGGGCTCTGGCGTAAACCGTTTGATAGCGTTCAATGTCATCGTCCTCCGCATCGCGGGCCAGGTAAGGTGGAAGCGGCACTTCACCGTGTGCTTCGAGGAAAGGCATGACATCGGATGAAAAATCCAGAACAAAGAACTCGCCAGCCCGCTGCATCACCTGAGCCGTGACGTCTTCGGCAAAGTGCAGACGGGCACCCGGCTTTGGCGACTTACTCGCCCGAACGTGGGCGAGAGCACGCCGTTCGTTTTGCACTCGCTCTATCAATACGTCGGCCCGCCCACCGGTGTCCTTGACGGCGGCAAGCCGCGCCCTGATCACCCGGGTATCGTTCATGACCAGCAAATCGCCGGCACGCAACAGGTCCGGAAACTCCGCGAAGCGACGGTCGCGTATCGTATCGGTGAGTTCCAGCAAACGACTGCCGCGGCGGTTCGCCGCCGGGTGGCGTGCGATCAGCTCATCGGGGAGTTCATAATCAAAGTCAGAAATCAACATGGGCGCGCATGGTAGCAAAGCCATGCGCGCCCTTCTTTACTGAACAACAGGAAAGCAGGCTCGCGTCAGGTAGCGGCG
>DDIP01000335.1:0-792 GCA_002338605.1 Proteobacteria bacterium UBA1847
CTGCCAGTCTTCGCCTGCAGTTTCCCGTGGTCGCGTTTTATCGCGGCCATCAATACCGCAAGGTCGCTGAACTCCATTCGTAGTTCTTCATACAAGGCATCAGCATCCCGAATCTGCGCGCTGGTCATGGAGCGGGACAACTGGTCGCGAACGGCGGCAAACTCCGGCGTGCCGCGCCCGGCGGCAAGCCGGTACCAGGATAATGCTGCAACCTGGTTTTCCAGCACGCCTTTTCCGGTGTGGTACAGGTAACCAATCATGTACTGCGCATACTTGTCACCAATGGGCGCCAGCTCGTTGCGATAAATGAAAAATGCGCGTTCATATTCGCCGGCCACATACAGATCGTCGACCTTGCGCTGGGTTGCCAGCGTGCGGCTATCGGGCCGGTTGACGGATATCCCGGAACCCGGTTGCGCCAGGGCAAGACCGGACGCCAGCATCAGCCCGGTCAATAGCAAGATAAACGAAGTCCTGATCATTACTGATACGTTGATAATGGCGATCCCCATAGTGGACCTAAGTTTTGAACATCGAACTGCCAATTGGTTCCGGCTGCACCGCGAATCCCCGAGCGATATTAATCCTTGAAATCAGGCCGACGGCTGGCGAGATTCGCCTGGACCGCCTCAACCTGGTTGGCGCTGCCTATTATGCCAGCCTGGAGCGCAGCTTCGAGGGCCAGCGCGTCTCTCTCAGGACCCTGCCAGGCCTGGTTTACCAGCAACTTGATGCCACGAACTGCCTCGGGGGAACGATCCGCGCATTGCAGCGCCAACTCGCGGCTGGCGG
>DDIP01000335.1:903-4201 GCA_002338605.1 Proteobacteria bacterium UBA1847
TGGCGGCCAGCGGGTCATCGACAAGCGCGGTTACCAGGCCAAGGCGTCGCGCCTCTTCACCACCGAGAATGCGGGCCGACCACGCCAACTCCTTGACGTGGTCGGGTGCGACCAGTTGACGCAAGGTGGCGCTGATCCCCATGTCCGGAATGATTCCCCATTTCGCCTCCATGATTGAAAGCTTCGCATCCGGCGACGCATAGCGAACATCGGCCCCCAATGCGATCTGCAACCCGCCGCCGAAACAGACCCCCTGGATAGCACAAATAACGGGGATGGGCAGCTCTCGCCAAGCGTAGGCGGCGCGTTGAAATACGTTCGCCGGCGACGGTTCAACGGGAAATTGGAGTGCTTCGGTGAAATCAAGTTCAGCATTGGCGAAGATCGTGAGGTCAATTCCAGTGCAAAAGTTTTCGCCACTGCCATAGAGTACGACTGCTCTTACCGAGCGTTCCCCGGCAAGCCGGTCAGCGGCGGCGCCAAGCTCTTCAAACATCGGCATGTCGATGGCGTTGAGTTTCTCCGCCCGATTCAACATCACGTAGGCGACGTGCGACTCAACCGTTATTTGAACTCGACTATTCACCAATCGGCTCGCCGTCTAGGTCGCCAGCGTACATTTGCCATTCCGCAAGACAATGGTGTCCCGGTCTTTGACAGTACAACGGAATGAGACGACATTGCCGTCCTGCCACATGTCGGTGGTAATAACGTCGCCCGGAAACACCGGCGATGTGAAGCGTGCTTCGAATCCTTCGATCAATGTGAAATCGTAATCGCAAATCGTCCGCAGGATCGCGCGACAGGCGATGCCGTAGCTGCACATGCCGTGCAATATCGGCACGTCGAAACCGGCCCTGGCGGCCTTGGCGGGATCGGCATGCAGAGGATTTCGATCACCGGTCAGACGAAAAAGCAATGCCTGGTCTTCGCGGGTCTCGATGTCACAACTCAAGTCCGGATCACGGCGTGGTGCACGATGCGGTTTGGGCCCGGTCCCGGACGGCCCGCCAAACCCGCCATCACCACGTGCCATGACGGTGCAACCCAGGGTGAACATCACCGTGTCATCCGCCGCGAGGCGACCCTCGGCCTCAAAGAGAATCAGCGCACCCTTGCGCGGCCCCCAGTCAAAGGCATCCACGACACGCTTGTTGATCAAGAGGTCTGCACTGGGCGGCAATGGCCGGTACAGGGTCATGCGCTGCTCGGAGTGCAGGACCTGCCCGAAGTCCCAGCCGAGTCCCGGGGGAAACATGTCCGGTACCAGCACTGACGCGAGCGTCGGCATGGTCTTGAATACGGGGCCCTGCTCGTACACGTATGGCAGTTCTTTCAAATCAACCGGGTTACGACCCATGCCAACACTGAGTGCATAGAGAATAGCTTCGGAATCGTTGTAGGAAAGCGGCAGGTCGGCGACCTTGGTCGCCATTAACTTGTCGTAATCAAGCGGCATGATTTGTCCATTTTTCAATTAGCGTGATTGTACATGGACTCACATGCGAAATATGCCGAAAGGTGCTTCTGTGTCATCGCCTGATGCAACAGCGGCGGACAGGCCGTGGGCCAGAACCTTGCGTGTATCAACAGGGTCGATGACACCGTCATCCCAAAGCCGGGCACTCGCATACAGGGGATGCCCCTGCGTGTCGTATTGCTGACGAATCCGGTCCTCATAGTCTGCTTTCGCGCTGTCCGGCCATGCCTCGCCTCGTGCTTCGAGACCGTCTGCTTTTACACTCGAGAGCACCAGTGCCGCCTGCTCACCGCCCATGACCGAGATGCGTGCATTCGGCCACATCCACATCATGTTCGGGCTGTAGGCACGACCGCACATCGCGTAGTTTCCTGCGCCGAATGAACCGCCAATCACAACGGTGAACTTGGGGACATTCGCCGTTGCGACGGCGTTCACCATTTTGGCACCGTCCTTGGCGATGCCGGCATGTTCCACCCGCTTGCCTACCATGAAGCCTGTGATGTTTTGCAGAAACACCAGTGGAATACGGCGCCGGTTGCAAAGCTGGACGAAATGCGCCCCTTTTTGGGCCGACTCCGGAAACAGGATGCCGTTGTTCGCAACGATACCAACCGGGTGGCCGTCGATATGGGCGAAACCACACACCAGTGTCGCGCCGTAAAGCTTCTTGAACTCCTGGAACTTCGAGCCATCGACAATGCGCGCAATGACCTCACGGACATCGTAGGGAAAGCGATACTCACGCGAGACAATCCCGTAGATTTCTTCCGGCGCGTAGACCGGGTCCTCAGGCTCGCGGCGGTTCGCCGCTTGTCTCGCCGGTACGTTCAGATTCTCCACGATCTCTCGCGCGATTCGCAGCGCATGCTCGTCATCGTCCGCGAGGTGATCGACAACACCGGAGACACGTGCGTGAACGTTGCCGCCCCCAAGTGTCTCGGCGTCAACTTCTTCGCCGGTGGCCGCTTTTACAAGTGGCGGACCACCAAGAAAAATGGTCCCCTGTTTACGAACGATGACCGACTCGTCGCTCATGGCCGGCACATAAGCACCACCCGCCGTACAGGAACCCATAACCACGGCGATTTGCGGAACGGATGCAGCCGACAGCTGTGCCTGGTTGAAGAATATGCGGCCGAAGTGATCGCGGTCGGGAAACACCTCATCCTGTCTCGGCAGAAAAGCGCCGCCCGAGTCGACCAGGTAGACGCATGGCAGTCGATTTTCAAGAGCGACTTCCTGCGCGCGCAAGTGCTTTTTGACGGTGAGCGGATAGTAGGTACCGCCCTTGACCGTCGCATCGTTCGCAACGACCATGCATTCAATGCCATGGATCTTGCCAACGCCGGTGACAATACCCGCAGACGGCACATCGTCGCTGTACACCTGCCATGCAGCCTGGCGGCCCAGCTCGAGAAAGTCCGTTTCCGGGTCCAGTAACCGACGAATGCGATCCCGGACCAGCAGTTTGCCGCGGGATTTATGCTTTTCGCGCGAACGTTCCGGACCACCCTGCATGATGTAGTCGTTGACTTCCGTCAGTTCTTCAACCAGTTGTTTATGCGCTGCAGAGTTCTTTTCATAGTCGTCTGAAGAACGATCGATTTTCGTCTTGATGATGGGCACGTTGGTCCTATTGGGTGGCGTTGAATAATTCCCGGCCAATCAGCATGCGTCTGATCTCGCTCGTTCCCGCACCGATCTCGTACAACTTGGCATCACGCCAAAGCCGTCCAGCCGGGAATTCGTTGATGTAGCCATTGCCGCCAAGCGCCTGGATCGCTTCGCCGGCCATCCAGGTCGCTTTTTCGGCCG
>DDIP01000335.1:4289-4951 GCA_002338605.1 Proteobacteria bacterium UBA1847
ATCCAGGTCGCTTTTTCGGCCGCTACAAGAATACATCCTGCGGCATCAAAGCGGGTAGTCTGCGAGCGATCGCAGGCACTCGCGACGGCATAGACGTACGCGCGCGACGAATTCAACGTCGTGTACATGTCTGCAATCTTCCCCTGCATGAGTTGAAACTCGCCGATTGCCTTGCCGAATTGTTTACGTTCGTGCACATAAGGCATTACCAGATCCATGCAGGCCGCCATGATCCCCAGAGATCCACCGGCCAACACAACCCGCTCGTAGTCCAGTCCACTCATCAGGATCGTCGCACCTTTACCTTCTTCAGCAATCCGGTTTTCGATCGGCACACGGCAGTTTTCCAGCAGTACCTCGCTGGTATCGGACCCTCGCATGCCCAACTTGTCCAGCTTCTGTGGCGTCGAGAGCCCGGGAGTGCCGCGCTCGACCAGGAACGCCGTTAAGCCACCTGATCGTGCCTGCGACGCGGTTTTGGCGTAGATGATCATCACGTCTGCGCCGGGCGCGTTCGTGATCCACATTTTCGAGCCATTCAGCACGTAGCTGTCGCCATCACGCACAGCGGTAGTTCGCATGCCCATGACATCGGAACCTGCGCCGGGCTCGCTCATCGCCAGCGCGCCGAGAAAATCACCGGCCACCAGCTTCGGCAGAAA
>DDIP01000143.1 GCA_002338605.1 Proteobacteria bacterium UBA1847
AGACCGTTTTCCACATTCATCTGCACGTCCTGGGGGGGCGGTCTTTGAAGTGGCCGCCGGGTTAAGCGCTAGAAACGCCCCTGTGTGAGTTTTTCAGTCAGATTCACCACGCGCTTGAAACTCTCGTAACGCCGATCGCTGATCGACCCGGCGTCTACAGCTGCTTTCACTGCACAGCCCGGCTCTCGGAGGTGCCGGCAATTGGCAAAACGGCATGACTGTGCTGCAGACGCAATTTCTCGAAACCCCATCGCTGCATCGACCGAATCCGCCAGCGCAGGCGCGTAATCGCGAACGCCCGGCGAGTCGATAACAGCGCCCCCGTCCTTTAGATGGATCATCACGGAGTTCACCGTTGTGTGTCGACCTTCGCCGGTTTTTGCGGAAATGTTGGCGGTGCGTTGTTTCGACTCAGCGGCCAATTCGTTAATCAGGCTCGACTTGCCGACACCGGATTGACCGACTACGATCGCGCAGCGTCCCGCCAGCAAGTTGTGCAGTTCGTCGATGCATTGTTGTGTCTCTGCGCTGCATTCGAGGACGTCAAGACCAATGTCACGATATTCCTGCAACTCGGGAATTTCGATGTCATGGCCGTGCAGAAGGTCGACCTTGTTGAAGACCACGATGGCGTCGGCGCCCATCAACTCGGCCGCACACAGGTAGCGGTCAACGATAAACCAGTCGGGTAAGGGCGATACGGCCGCTACCACGACGAGCACATCGAGATTTGCCGCCAGGACTTCGACCTGGCCACGCATATTGGGCCGCGACAGCTCGTTGCGACGCGGTTCGATCGCGGTGATCAGCCAATCGGATTCATTGTCGATCGGTTCCACTTGTACGACATCGCCACACACCGGCTTCAGGCGCTTACCCTTGATGCGGGCATCGACTTCACGTTCATCGTCGAGGCGCAGGCCCATGCGGCGGCTGTAGGTCGCGATAACAGTTGCAGATTGGGCGTTCATCGGCGAAGTATGCCGTCAAGCGGGCAGCCTTGCACACTCGAGCCATGTAAACTATGGCCCATACAAAGATAGGGTTTGAAAAATGCCTGACACCGCGCCGGACCGATCGACTAACCTGATCTGGATCGACCTTGAAATGACGGGACTCTGCACGCAGAGCGACTCGATAATCGAAATTGCCACCATCGTCACCGACAAGGACCTGTGCGAGCTGGCCGAAGGGCCAGTGATGGCCATTCAGCAACCTTTGTCGGTCATGGAAGGCATGGACGAATGGAATACCCTGCAACATGGCAAGTCGGGGCTCACAAAGCGCGTTGCAGACAGTCGTACGAGTGCAGCCGAGGCTGAGCAGGCGACACTGGCTTTCCTGCGAGAGTGGGTCGATGAGGGCGTCTCACCCATGTGCGGAAACAGCATCTGCCAGGACAGGCGCTTTCTGGCTCGCGAAATGCCGCTGCTCGAAAAATTCTTTCACTACCGCAACCTGGATGTCAGCTCACTAAAAATTCTTGCAACCCTGTGGGCGCCGGACGTTGCGAAAGGATTCAACAAGGAATCCGCGCACCTTGCGCTGTCCGACATTCGTGATTCGATTGACGAGCTCATTTATTATCGTAAACACATGCTGGATGCCGCCGTACTCAGTGGTAATGACTAACAAGCCGTTCTCGGAATATGCGCAGCGTAATAGCCCCGCGATCCTGGAGGTCTTGCGTGACGAATTTTCAGGAGCGTCGCGTGTGCTGGAGATTGGCTCCGGGACCGGGCAGCATGCAGTGCACTTTGCCGCAGCATTGACGCACCTGCAATGGCAGACCAGCGATCTTGACGAAAACAGCGATGGCATCAATGCCTGGGTGCAAAGCTCGGGTTTGAGTAACCTGATGCCACCCCTGTCTCTTGACGTGCGAACGGCTCGCCTCCCCGGGGAGTCCTACGATGCCGCATTTTCGGCAAATACCTCGCATATCATGAGTCTTGAAAGTGTCGAGAGCATGTTTTCATTGATCGGTCACGTACTGGGACATGATGCCGTGTTTTGCCTTTATGGGCCGTTCCGACAGGCAGGTGCTTTCAATTCACCGAGCAACGCAAGATTTCACGACACGCTTCGTGCCCGCGATCCGGCAATGGGCGTTCGAGATATTGAGATTCTCGACGAGTTCGGCGTGAATAACGGGCTGGTAAGGCGCCGTCTTTACGCGATGCCGGCCAATAACCACATTGCGGTGTGGGTCAAGCTGTCGCCGATAAGCGACTGATTTAATTATTCTTTGACTGGCGAGAATAATTCGCTTGTCTTATAGTTGCGACATGACCAAGACCATTGTTTACAAAAGCCTTTTGTTCCTGATCCTGTTCTCGCGGGCGGCCTTCGGCGAGCCCGCGTGGGTCAGCGATATTTTTGAGATCACGTTGCGTACCGGGCCAAGCACCAGCAACTCGATTCAGCTCATGATCAGCAGTGGTACGCAGCTTGAAGTGCTTGAGCGTGATGCGGAAACAGGTTATTCGCGGGTCGTGACCCCAGGTGGCACTGAGGGCTGGGTGCTGACGCGATACCTGATGAACGAACGCAGCGCCCGGGAGCAGCTTGAGACGCTGAGTAGTCAACTCACCAATGCCAATTCCCGCGGAACCTCGATGGGATCGCAGCTCACCGCGATCAAGGCTCAGTACGACGCTGCCAACAAACAGATTGAGACGCTGGAGCGCGAAAAGGCAGCCGTTGAAAAAGAACTGGCAGAAATCAAGCGTACAGCTGCGAACGTACTTGGTATCAATCAGCAAAACCGGACTCTGATGGACGACCTCGCCAGTGCGCAGATTCGGGCAGATACGCTGGAACAGGAGAATCGACAGCTGTCGAGCCAGACGACACGTTACTGGTTCATGTCGGGGGCACTGGTATTGCTCGTCGGCATCGTCCTTGGCATCTGGCTACCACGCGTTCGCTGGCAGCGCCGCTCACGCTACGACCGATTCTGACCCTGACTGCCATCAGTTCCTATTACTGCACTGTTTCGCCAGCCAGGAACATCCACGTCTCGATAACGGTATCGGGATTCAGCGACATGCTTTCGATGCCCTGATCGAGCAGCCAGCGGGCCAGGTCCGGATGGTCGGACGGTCCCTGGCCGCAAATGCCAATGTACTTGTTCTGTGCCTTGCAGGCAGAAATCGCCATCGCAAGAAGCGCTTTGACAGCATCGTCCCGTTCATCGAAGCTGTCGGCGATCAGGGCTGAATCGCGATCGAGACCGAGCACAAGTTGTGTCATGTCGTTTGAGCCTATCGACATGCCGTCGAAGTGCTCGAGGTATTGTTCGGCGAGCAAGGCGTTGGTTGGCAGCTCGCACATCATGATAACTTTCAGGCCATCCTTGCCGCGCTCCAGTCCGTTTTCAGCCATCACGGCAAGTACATCTTTGGCCTCCCGAACACTTCGCACGAACGGGATCATAACCTGGACATTGTCCAGTCCCATTTCGTTGCGAACGCGTATCAGCGCACGGCATTCCAGGTCGAAGCAGGGCCGGAAACTTTCGGATACGTATCGAGCCGCACCTCGAAAGCCAAGCATCGGATTTTCTTCATGCGGCTCGTACAAAGCTCCGCCAATAAGATTGGCATATTCGTTGGATTTGAAATCCGACATTCTGACAATGACCGGTTCTGGCGCAAACGCGGCCGCAATCGTTGCCACGCCTTCGGCGAGTTTGTCGACAAAAAATTCGACGGGATCGTCGTAGCCCGCTTTTTGGTCGTCAACTGCAGCTTTCGTTGTGGCATCCAGGGATCCGTAGTTGAGTAATGCCTGCGGATGAACGCCGATCATGCGATTGATAATGAATTCAAGGCGGGCAAGGCCAACGCCACGATGCGGAATCGAGGCGAAATCGAACGCGCGGTCCGGATTGCCGACGTTCATCATGATTTTCACCGGAATCGCTGGCAACGAATCGAGTTCTATCTGGGTTTGTTCAAACTCGAGTTGCCCTTCATAGACGAATCCCTCGTCTCCTTCAGCGCAACTTACCGTGACATCGACACCGTCTTTGATCTTGTCTGTTGCATCGCCGCAGCCAACAACCGCCGGTATCCCCAGCTCACGTGCAATTATGGCCGCGTGACAGGTCCGGCCACCACGATTGGTCACGATTGCCGATGCACGTTTCATGACGGGTTCCCAATCCGGATCCGTCATGTCAGAAACGAGAACGTCGCCAGGTTGCACGCGATTCATTTCAGCGACATTGCGTATGACTTTTGCTTTGCCTGCGCCGATCTTCTGGCCAATGCTTCGACCGATGGTAATGACCTTCGAATGTTTTTTCAGCGTGTATCGCTGTATGACGCGGCCGCTGCGGCTCTGCACTGTTTCCGGACGCGCCTGGAGAATATAGAGTTTGCCGTCCGTACCATCTTTGCCCCATTCGATGTCCATCGGACGTTCGTAATGACGCTCGATGGTAACGGCCATTTGCGACAATTTGATAACGTCCGCATCGGTCAGTGAGAATCGAGACCGCTCGGCCTCGTCGACATCGACGGTATCCACTGTCTTGCCCGGCTGCGGATTTTCGCTATAAACCATCTTGATCAGCTTGCTACCGAGGTTTTTCCGCAATATTGCACGCTTGCCGGCGGCGAGTGCTGGCTTATAGATATAGAACTCGTCCGGATTGACGGCACCCTGTACAACGGTTTCGCCGAGGCCGTAGGATGAGGTAATAAATACTGCATCGCGAAACCCGGATTCAGTGTCCAGGGTAAACATGACGCCTGCCGCCCCAACGTCGCTCCTGACCATGGTTTGGATGCCTGCGGACAGTGCGACCAGGCTGTGGTCGAACCCCTGGTGAACCCGATAGGCGATTGCTCGATCGTTGAACAATGACGCAAAAACCTTGTGCATGGCCTCAATGACATTGTCGAAACCGCGAATATTGAGAAAGGTTTCCTGCTGCCCGGCAAACGACGCATCCGGGAGGTCTTCGGCCGTTGCCGACGAACGGACAGCGACCGTGATTTCCTTGCCGCCGCTCATTTCCTGCCATGCGTGCTTGATGTCGTCCATCAGTCGCTGTGGCAACGGTGCGTTCAGAATCCAGTCTCGAATCTGTTGGCCCGCCGCCGATAGCGCGGCGATATCATCCACATCCAGCGTATCCAGCAAGGATTTGATCCGTGTGTCCAGACCATCAGATTTGAGGAATTCGCGGTAGGCCTCTGCTGTGGTCGCGAATCCCCCGGGGACGCTGACGCCCAGCTTGCTCAGGTTGCTGATCATCTCGCCCAGAGATGCGTTTTTCCCACCGACTATTTCCACATCGTTCATGCCAAGCTCTTTGAGCTTGATAACGTAAGGCTTCAAGTTCTACTCCCTTGTGTTCCGTGGCAGGAAATGGACAATCAAAAGGATGACACAACGAACGGTATTCTTCCTATCAGACCAAACCGGCGTGACCGCAGAAACATTGGGGCACAGCTTGATCACGCAGTTTTCGGCACAGAGTTTTCGGCAAATGACTTTGCCATTTATAGATACTGAAGACAAGGCACACGAGGCAGTGCGGACGATCAACGCGTCGCATGTCGAAGGCGGGCCGCGACCCATTGTATTTTCGACATTGGTGCAGGAAGAATGCCGCGCGATTGTCAAGGAAGCGGACGGCCTGCACCTGGATATATTCGACGTTTTTCTTGAGCAACTCGCGGAGGAACTGCAGGAACAGCCGAGTTACGAGCCGGGCAGGGCCCATGGCATGAGCGATATTGACGCGTACATGAAGCGTATCGAAGCGACCAATTTCGCGTTGGCCAATGATGACGGTGGTACCAGTCGAAACTACGATGCCGCTGACGTCATACTCATTGGGGTTTCTCGTTCCGGGAAGACGCCAACCTGTCTTTACCTCGCACTGCAGTACGGCGTCTACGCGGCGAATTACCCACTGACCGACGAGGAGTTCGAAAAAGGCGAGTTGCCTGACTTTCTTCTGCGGCAAAAGGAAAAGCTGTTCGGCCTGTCGATCGAACCTGAAAGGCTCGCGCAAATCCGCAAGGAACGTCGTGCGATGGGCAGCTATTCATCCGCACAGCAGGTTCGATTCGAGGTCCGGGAAACCAACAAAATATTCAATCGCTACGGCATACCGCACGTTGATACGACGAAGTTTTCGATCGAGGAAATTTCGAGCAGAATCCTTGATAGTACAGGTGTTGAACGGCGAGTTCGACCCTGATATTTAGCGCCGTGCGCTGTTATATTGGACGCATGTTGCTCGACTCATTACTTGTTCCGCAAACTGTTGTCAGGCCCAGAAGTTTTGTCGGTCTGATGGCGCTTTATGAGAGCAATTACTTGCGCGTCCTGCGCGTCATTCCGGAAATCGATCGGCTGGATGGATGCTTTCGGTCTCGTGTTGCCGGCGATTGCGATCTTTACGTCGAAATCGTCGAGCGATGCCGCTATACGGTGACCTTGTCGCTAACCTATCACTTGCCGACTGACGAGGGATTGCTCATCGATCCGGACATGATGATTCGTGTGTACCTGGACGGTCAGCAGGCCGAGGTTCTGGCGATCGGAGAGCGACAACGGCATACGGCTCTGTGCCGTCTCGTGCTGGCACATCGAGGAGAGCTGGATCGCCGCTGGCGCAGTAATATGATCCTCAATAAATGGCTTGAATACCTGGTCGACCAGGGGCACCTTATTCTCGAGCATTAGAGGCTTTTGCCGCCGCATTTCAAAACTGTCGATTCACGCAGAGTATAGGCGGCCGGCAATTGTCATTATGTCGACTGGTCCGCGTTGACGCGGGGTCCGCGCTTGAGATTATGTAAAGCGAGTCGACAGTGAGTGCTCTGACCGAACTTTTCAAGACTGCAGCAGAGGAACCACAGGACAACGACAAGTTGGTCGACCTGTTTCGCAACCGTGCGGAACTGAAAAAAGAGTTTGCTGCGCTTCGCAACGAAAAATACCAGCTCCAGGATCGTATCAAGCAGCAACAGGGTGCGACCGCTCGTGTGCAACAAAAAATGGATCATCTTGAGAGCCTGTTGCTGGACCGCGAATGGGTACACAATGTTGTGGCGTTCTACCAGCTACGTCGCCTGGCGGCTCACTGCAATGTCAAATTGGCGCGTTTTGCCGAAGAATTGAAACAGCAGCGGGAGCAGCGCATTCACAGCAAGGCTCTGGATCAATGGAATGCAGAACGTGCTGAGCGTGCCGGTCGTGTACAGGCGGAAATCGACAACAACCGTGCCCAGGTACAGCGACTCGAAGACCGGCTGCAGTCCGACCGACATCGGCTGACGACCATGAACGGTTTGACGCGCATGCTGAAAGGCAAAGAGCTTCGGCAGGGAATCGAGGCCATAGAAGCGCAAATTCTTGCCGGCCAAAACACGGAACAAGAGTTGCTGCATGAGTTGGAGAATCTGCAAAACCTGAACCCGCCGGAACACCAGGGTCTCGACATTGCGACGAAGCGTTCGATCAACTTCATGATCCTGTCATATGCGCAGCAGCTCTACCTGGCTTTTCTCGAGGATAATCTCGTTACGATGGCGAAGGAAGCCAGTGAGAAGAGCGTCGGCGCCATAAATTATGGGACGAAATACGAGTGTGATGAAATCATAAGCTTGATCGAGAAACGCTGGGATTCACTGGAGAGTGTCACGGAACACGCTGAAGCCCTGCAGAAACGTGCCAAGCTGATCGCGAAACACGCTGTGTTTCGCCATGACGATGATGTCATCCCGGCTGCCGGGTCAGTTGCGACGGTCTATTCAATCGATGCAAATGGGGTCGTCAAGGAAAGAGACGCCAATCTGCTTGGCGACAATTACTTTGCAATTTCGAAGGTATTGAGTCGCTAGGCTTTAGATATCGCGACGGAACATCTGTTTTTTGAATCTCGACAGATCATCATCTGAAACACCAGGAAAACGGGTGGTCATCCCGGACGGCGTTTCCATTCTTGCGTCGTCTTCAGTTTTGTCTGCCTCGGATTCAGTACCAGCCATTGGGGGTGTAGCGATGGTTGTTTTGGCAAGGTCTATGACCGCTGTATTTTCGCTGGTCGTCTGATTGTCACGGAATGCCTCCCGGATTGCTGCTTCTGCCCGCGGTGCGAGTAGACTGGCCGGAGTCAGCGTCGCAGGAAGCCTGGCCGCAGTCGACTTGTCTGGCGCGACGTAGGCAACATCGTGACTGACCGTTGCCGTGACCAGCTCGTCGGCCGAAACATCGAGCGACGGACGGGAATTCGGGCAGGGCAATGACGAAGTGGTGGACGCGAGCGCGGGCAGGGAAAACAGTGCAGCCGTCAGGAAGATCGCTGCGCTGGCAGCGAAGGGTTTGGAATGCTTCTGCGGATCATGCCGCTCGGCCATCGGCCCCTCCTGAAGGTGTTATAGTCGAGTATAACACCACGAATTCAACGCGCAAGTCCTCCGTCAGGGCAGTACTTGCGCCGTTTGTGCCGGTGTTTTGTCGACTTGTCGCATGGCCGCCATGTCAGTGACGATCTTGGCGGCCTGGTCCAGCTGAACGTCGATGAAGTCGTCCTCGTCGAGATCGTCGAGGCTCTCCAGTGGCTCCATTCCGAGCGCCATCCGGCGTTCGTTTTCCCGCTCCAACGCGTCAGCGAGCTCCTTTTCACGGGTCTGACGTCGAGTCTCGATATTGAGAGAGACAGTCTTCTGATCGCGAATTCGTTTGCCCGCCTCAATCCGGTCCATCTGATACTGGTAGTTAGGATCGTCTTTTGAGCGTTCGACGTAGTTACTCGTCAAATACTGAATCGTGCTATCGAGCGGCGAGCCGGCGCTGAAGCGAGTTGATTGAACGGTGTCCCACGGCAACGCATTTTCGCGGGCGCTTTCACCGACCAGTTCGACATCTATATTGGACGGCAAGGTAATATCGGGCAAGACACCGCGGTGCTGTGTGCTTTCACCGGTGACGCGATAGTACTTGCCGATGGTCAATGTCAGTTGGCCGAATCCCTTGTCATCATCGCGTCGGAAGTACTGATCAAGGGAATAAAGATTCTGCACCGTTCCCTTGCCGAATGTCTGTTGGCCGATAATAACCCCGCGCGCGTAGTCCTGGATTGCGCCTGCAAAAATCTCCGAAGCCGATGCGCTGAAGCGGTCAACCAGTACAGCAAGCGGTCCGTTGTAGGCGACGCGCGCGACGGGATCCGGATCGTCCAGTCGCTGCGGCGGGCTGCGCTTCACATCGATCGAATTCCTGAGCTGTACAATCGGACCATTGTCGATGAACAATCCGGATAGAGCCGTGGCCTCGGTCAGGTGTCCACCGCCGTTGCCACGCATATCGATAACCAGGCCATCAATGCCCTGGTCTTCGAGTTCGCCAATAAGGCGCTTCACATCTCGGGTAACACTGGTGTAGTCGGCATCACCGTTCGTCAACGCACGGTAGTCGCGGTAGAAGCCGGGTACTTCAATAACTCCGATTGACCATTCACGGCCTTCACGTGGAACTTTGATGATGTCACTCTTGGCCGCCTGTTCTTCAAGTTTCACCGCGCCGCGGGTCAGCGTGACAATCTCTTTCGGCGTGCCCGGGATGGAATTCGCGGGAATGATTTGCAGGCGTACGACGGTCTCTTTCGGACCGCGGATCAGGTCGACCACATCGACCAGCCGCCATCCGATTACGTCAACGAATTCCCCTTCGAGCCCCTGTGATACTGCTGTAATACGATCGTCACGTTTCAGCTGACCATCAAAATCTGCCGGGCCGCCGCGGATAATATTCACGATTCGAACGTAGTCGTCTTCTGTTTGCAGTGTTGCGCCGATTCCAACGTAGGAAAGGCTCATCGCAATGCGGTATTCATCCGCGTTGCGAGGCGACAGGTAGCTTGAGTGCGGGTCGACAGCGTGTGCAAAGGTGTTCATGAACCGTTCGAACACGTCGTCGTTATTAACCTGGTCGAGACGCTTGAGGAACCCCGTATAACGTTTGCCAAGCACTTCCTGTATTTTCTCCCACGGCTCATCCTCAAGGGCCATTGACAGTGCATCGTTGACGACACGTTGCTTCCAGATGGCATCCAGCGCTGCAGTATTTTCGGCCCACGGCTCCTCGCTACGGTCAAACTGGTAGTCGGCATCGGAGTTGTAGTCCGGCTCTGACTCAAGTTGCGTGAGGGCAAAATTCAGTCGTTCGCGAACCCGGGTCTGATAGACCTCAAATATTTCGTAGACCGGATCCAGAGGCTTGCTTTTCACGATATCGTCCAGCTGGTATCGGTAACGCTCGAAATATTCGATATCGCTGGCCAGTAAATACATTCGATTGCGATCGAGATTTTCGATGTAGAAATCGAGGACTTTCGACGACAGTTCGTCGTTGACAGCCACATGGTTGTAGTGCGATTTCTGTATAAATTGCGCGACCAGCTCGGCAATGTTTTCATGCCGCTGTTCGGCGAAGAGAAACTGGGTTTCCGCCGCAGCCGACACCTCGCCAGGCGTATTGCTCAAAGCGGGCAGGGACAGGAGCGCCAGCAGCGCGATGGCGAGTCCACGTGTACGGCGATGTTCAGATACGGTCAAAGGTTTCTCCACAAGGTGTCTTAAGAGTTTTGAAGCTTCGGCAATTGAGCTAGGCTAAGTGCCCCGCGCCCCGCGATCAAGGGCGTATTCGTCATATTCTCAGCATTCACTGGCAAAGTTTAGACCAATTCGGAAATAATTTATGCGACCCATAGCCGCTGTCACCCTGATTGTGCTCGGTTCCTGTTTTGCCATCATGGTCAGTCTCACCGCGGTGATCACCATCGTGCTGGTGCTCGGCGACGAATACCCTCGGTTGCAACGCGAATTCGAGCCACTCCTTGAAAGCCTTGGCATCTTTGTTGGTATGACCCTTATATCGGCGGCGAGTTTCTACGGGCTGATAAAAAATCATCCACTGCGATTTCTGGCGCAGGGCGCAATGTGGCTTGGTCTTGTGTTGACCGGGTGGTTTTACTGGCCCTAGTGGCCAAGATCCGTCAGCCTAACAGTGGTGCCCTAGACGATCGCTTCCGGCGTCGTCGCATGCGCTTTTGCAGCTCACTGCGGCGGCTGTCCAGCCAGCCCTCGCGGCTCGGCCGTGCACTTGTGCCCTGTGACTCTTTGAGCTTGTCCCGGTACGCGCAGAAGTCGTCGTAGGCCTCCACCTCGTGCTTCAATTCACGCACGACCAGCTCAATCATGATGGCGTCGTCGAGAAAGCCCAGGCCGGGAATGCTGTCGGGGATTAGATCCTCGGGTTCCGCAAAATACGCCAGCGCATTGAGCACTCGAGTCGCTTCCTGGTGTGGCAGG
>DDIP01000218.1 GCA_002338605.1 Proteobacteria bacterium UBA1847
CTTCGAACTCGTCGTCTGCCGTCGTGATGAACCAGCGCAGCTCGCCGGGTTTGGCCGGGTTTGGATGCGTGATGTCCAGCCAGGGCGCGAACATCGGGACGATCCAGTCGCCCACGGACGAAATCGGCGGGTTCGTTGCCAGCACGGTGCGCGTCCGCTGGCCCTCGTGGATGGTCCGAACCCAGCCCATAAGGAACCTGACCTGCGATTCCGCGAATTGGGTGGCCTCGTCAATGGCCAGCAGATCGCGGGCCCGGCCCATGTATTTTTGTTCGTCGCCGATTGTCGTTGCGGATCCGAACGTGATAATCCTGCCGTCGGCGGTGCGTAAGGTCGGGGGTGGCTTGCCTGAAAACCCCTGCCGTGATCCGTTCAGGCGCAGCATGTCCTCGATGATGCCGCCGCCGCCTTCGAGATCGACGCCGTTGCGCCGCATGACCAGCGATTGCCGATGGGCTTCAAGCGCCAGCCCGCAGATCAGGCCGGAGTTGTGAGTGACGATAAACGTGCGCCCGATCAAATAGCTGTTATCCTGACTGTCCACCTGAATGCATCTCATCGGAACAGGTTTTATTGGATCCACTGCCACAACATATCGTCGCTGCACGTACTCTGGTTTGGGGCTGCGGTTTTGCAGCGCCAGTTTCCTTTGCAAGCGGAAAGCGGGAAGGCTCGTGTAAAACTTGATCTTGTGACTGTCAGCATGGTTCGGATTTTTGGCGGACAGCTTTTTCGTGGTGATGTTTGTTTTAATTCCCAACCCGGACAATAGTTCTTGAACGTCCTCGATCAGGTCGCGTTTGGACAAACCTATCTCGCACGCGCCACTACTTTTTACCACCGTCCCGTCGGTATCCATGATCCCTTGCAACAGGGCGAGACGCTGCGCCATCGACGCATTTTGATACGATGGCGGAATGCGTTTGTCGCCCCTGACGCCGCTCATCCGCAGTACTGGCCAAAGTTCGTTGAACCGCTTTGATGTGAACGGCGCGCGCCCTTGTCCTTTTCTACGATATTCACTCATGGGCTTTGGATGCTTGATGTTGTCCCAATCAGCATCCATCATTCCAACTGCCGGATCGTTTGAATGGCCATCGCCAAGCCATAGACCGAACAAATATGGGTCAGTCGGAAGGTTGGTGTCACATGGCTGCTCAAGCGCCCCGGCTACCTCGATCGAATGGTTTCGTTTTTTTCCGTATCGCAACGTGTCGCGTATCTTCTGAGTTGTCCTGGCTGACGGCTTAGGAGGTTCGAGATACTCATGAATCCGCGCTGCGTTTGATCGCTTGGCTGCCGCACTTTGGTTTGGCCTCTGCGGCACGGCAACCGCTCTGGATGGTCTTGTCGCGCGCCGATCTTCTCGGTGTTTATCAGACAGGCGAAGAATTTGATTGCGCTCCAGCGCTGTAAGCGTAAGCCATTGATGATTGGCGTCGGCGTCGATTTGTTCGCCAGTGTTGAGTGTAACGCGGTAGCAAACCCGAGGCGTTTCGACATCAGTTAGGGCAACCACGTTACACGGCATTCCATCCGACGCAAATACCTGATCGCCCACCATAAGCGACCCCATCGTCTGCCACCCTCGGTTGCGTGTCTTTACTGGTGTTTCTACCCAAAGCTGTTTGCCGCCGCCTGCTTCACCGCCGTAGAGCAGAACGTCGGCGGGAGAGAACCACGCATCGGTCTGGGGTCCGGGCGATGGAATGAATTTCTGACCGGCCGTTGCGCGGCCGACCTCGCGCTCGACCTCCATACGCTTGTCGGGTGGAAGTCCGCGAAGCGCGTCGAGAACTTCTGTGAGGTCCATCAGGCGGCCGGTTCAGACACCATCAGGATGAGATTGCGGTCCGCGGCCTGATTGACCGGCACCCCAGCGGTGCCGGACCGCACCTTGAGAAAGGGGACGCCGAGGAACTTGGCTGGATCCATAACGATGTACCGACTCGCATCCACGGTCTCGCTTTTTTCGGAGCCGCCGTCATACATATTGACGTATGTGCCGCCGGATGCGTCGGATACCTGGAACGTCAAGGTTGCAGCGGTCCACGCCGCCGGCATGATGATGCCGCAGGGAATGCGCCCCTTGAGGTCAATCTCGCCCGTGATCGCCGTTCCGCTCGAAATCGTCACGGTAAGCGATTCCATGATCTTCGGTACTGCCGGCATGCGTTTTGTCCTTGTGCTGCTCTACCTGTGCTGAGGCGAGTATAAACGCCAATCTGCGCCCCAATTCAAGCACGGAGGTTTCAGGGATCAACGGCTCGCCACCCGGACCGGCCACTTCGCTCTTGTTCGCAATGGCCAGTTTCGCCTGCACGATGATGGGGTTGAGCAGTCCGGCGGCGGCACCCGTGAACGACCACTCGAACATGATCGCCTCTACCAATCCGCAAATTTCCTTGAACTCCGGCCGTTTCCGGTAATTTTCCCAAGTCGGCTTCGTGATCCCCATGTGCGTGGACAGGCCCTCGATCGTCATGGCGCGCATCTTGTTGAGCGACTTTTTCTTGCCCTTCTGGAACGCCTTTTCCTCGTGCAGCGGCGTGGCCTGAACCCACTCGAAATAAGCCACGGCGGCGTCCCAGATTTCATCCGGGTTGTTGAAAAGCCTTGGCCGCCCAGGTTTGCCCAGGCGCCAGAGTTGATTGCCGGGCTGGAACATTCCGCCTTTGTCGCGGCCTTTCAGGGCGCGGCCCGGCAGAACGTAGGATTGATCCGAGGAGTTTCTGGCCATAGTGCCTTTTACAGCGATTTCTGGCCGTGTGTGAAGGGTTTGTTGCGGTCGCAGAACGGTCGGCGCTCAAGGGCCTGCCCATGCCGGCGCTTGCCCTCGACGCGCTTGCGATTGGCCATCATGTCCTGAGTAAACACCGTTACGACAACGCCAATGCCGGAGGCATAGACGGCGTAGAACGCGCCCTCGTCGACAAAAAAACGATAGAACTCCGTCTTGTCCCGCGCGGTTAGGACATGCTCGGCCGTGCCGTCGCCGATCGCTGCCATGACGCGCTTCCATATCGCGTATCCGCCTTCTGAGCGGATGCCGTACTCATAGCATCTCGCCGCGAAGTGGCGCGCCTTTGCCTGTTTTTGGGAACGCGTCAGCATGGATCAGTGGACATGGCCGAGGGCGATTCCGAGTTTATGGCACAAGGTTTTCGGTGGTGCCTTCCAGCGCCTCAAGTTCCACGGCAGCCCTGATTTTCGGATCACCGGCCATCCACGAGCTCTTTCAAATGGAACGCCGCCAGCTTGCGCCGGTTGCGCCGTTTCAGTTCGCGGAACTGCCTGGGGTATCCGAACCACGCATAGTTGCGGTTTCTGGTGGTGCCTGACCCGCCGAAATGCAGATACTCGCCCTCGTCGTTCACGGCATACCGGCGATGCCTGGCGAGGTATTCGGATTTCGCGGCCTCGACGGGGTTCTTACGCTGGATCATGCCAACTTGCCTGACCTCGGCGAACGCCCGCGTTTCGCCTGATGATCGGCCACGTCGCGCCTTTTGGCGCGGGATGCCTCGATGCGGTTTTGGTCAGGCATGCGTCTTTCGCTGGTACGGGTGTCCCGAATACCGCGGATCAGCTTGTCGCCCTCGGCTTGCAGTTCTTCGAGCAAGGTCATGGCGTCACCCACAGCGCCACGATGAGCAGCGCGGCAAGAATAAGCCCGGCGGCCAACTCGGCCAGCAGTTCGCCTTGCGAGTGCGTGGCCAGGATGCGTCGAATGTCACGCCACATTGGCCATCCCCTAGTCCAGCCGCACATCGGTCAGGTTCTGATACAGCGCGCCGTCAGATGCCTCGATGTCGAACCGCGGCGCTCCGCAGATCGTGCGCCCGACAACGCGACCGCGCTGCTCGTGATCCAGATCGCCGCGCCGGAACCGAACCGGATCCCCGATCATCGGCGTCGGATACGCTTTGCGTGAACCAAAATCTGTCATGCTCTTCCCCTTCTGATCATCTACTCGGCCACCTTGGGACAACCGTTGTTTGTCAGTCAAGCATTCGTTGCATTGGAATACAAAAATTTACGGTCAGTCTTGCTTACCTAAATCGCCGTGGCTTGAAGCCTGCTGCTTCCATGATCTTCCTTGCCACGTCCGGCGGGCAACGATCGCGTTCCGGCTCTGGTGGCGGTGGCAGGTGGCGTGTTGCGTCCTTGTGCGCGTCATGACGAGCCTTATCGACAATCGCCCTGAGATCGTGCGGTACGGGCTTTGCCAGTCGCCCGGATTCGTCCCTTGCGCCTTTGCGCTGGTATGTGTCCCATGCAGCCTGCAATTCGCGCGGCGTGACGCCTGAGAGGGATCTGATCCATGATGCCCTGAGCACGGCCCGCGCCTTGGCGTCGAGGTCAGCCCAGAAGAAGTGGGACAGGATGGCCCCGATCAGATCGGCGAGATCAGAGTTGCTGGGCGATGCGGACTGCCGCTTCGGAGATGGCTGCGCTATCGGGTTTTCCATTTGTGCTCTCCTTCAGGACTGCGGTGATGTACGGGATAGGGTCCTGGGTTTTCGCCTTGCTCGCCTCGGCGAAGGCCACGAACACTTGTTCAGGAGCATAGCCCTTGAGGCAGCGTCCGATGAATGACCTGGCTTGCGCCTCGGCAATGCCGACGGATGAGAGGAAGGCCGGGCCGCGTTCCCAGAGCTGATCCCGGATGGATTTTGGCGGTGATTCGGACGGCTCGCCGGCAATACCGTAAGGTATTGTATATGTAGGTATATAGGTTGGATGTATCCGCGGATGTATCCGCGGTTCATCCGCGGTTGATACCCAATTGTTATAATTCAACCACTTGCTCGGTTTTTCCGAAGATTTTCGGCAATGCTGTTGGGTGCAAAAAATTTGCACCAAAGTTGCCTCTTTTCTGAGACGCGGGCTGATTAACAGTTGTTCGTGGACTTCAAAGAATGGCAGCACTGCTGGCCCAATTCGCTTGCGCCACTTCGCTTTCGAGGAGCGTGTAACAATGGTTAGTTTGCGCTCGTCGTTCGGAAATGCGCAGTCGGGGTGCAGCCACATC
>DDIP01000354.1 GCA_002338605.1 Proteobacteria bacterium UBA1847
TCGACTACTACGAATGGTGGCTGGAGAATATTACCGCCGGCGCGTGGCGCGACGGCGTGCGAGGGATCGAAGCTCAGATTGCGAACAAGGCCGCACCGGTATCGCATCGCGGCCGCGGTCAGCGCGCCATCGCCTTGCTGCGCTACGTCAGCGAGCGGCAGCTCTATGATCCCGTGGCGGACGGGCTCAGAAGTGCCTTCGACTACGACAAGACGTACTTCGACAAGCTCACCGCATCCCTCTTGCCGCTGCTTGAAAAGCTGACATCGGGAACCACCGGTGACCTGCTTGCACCACATTATGCCGATGTCGACGACAATCGACCCATACTCGATTGGATGCGTGTCATACGAAAAAACAGCATCGTCTACGTTGGCCTTGATGCATTGAGTGACCCGGAAGTGGCGAGCGCCGTGGGCAATTCAATGTTTGCTGACCTCACATCGATTGCTGGTCGTCTTTACAAGTACGGCGATACGCAGGGTTTGCCGACTGCACAAGGCCATCGGCGACCCGCCTGCGTGGTACACGCGGACGAGTTCGCGGAACTCGTCGGCGAGGAATTCATTCCCCTACTGAACAAAGCCGGCGGTGCGGGCATACAGGTTACGGCCTATACGCAGACCACCGCCGATATTGAAGCAGGCATCGGGCACCGCGCGAAAGCCGGGCAGATTCTCGGCAATTTCAACACGCTCCTCATGATGCGGGTGCGAAATGAAGAAACGGCACGAGTACTCACGGAGCAACTGCCGCGGGTTCGGGTGTTTACGAAGACTGCCGAGTCGCGAGTGACGGACAATAACGAACCTGAAACCAGCGTTGACTTCACCTCGCAGAACGCCGACCGACTCATGGAAACGGAGGCTCAGATGTTGTCCCCGGCGGACGTCATGGCATTGCCGAAAGGGCAGTGCTTTGCGCTGCTGAACGGTGGGCGTCTATACAAGCTAAGACTGCCGCTGCCGGGCAGGGATCGGCACATGCCGTCGACCCTAGAGCAAATCCGTACCGAGCGATTGGCACACTACGCCGGGCAAACTAGCTGACATCCGGACGCGGAGACGGTGTGTATTCAGATTACGAGCATCGCGCGACACCACTGATCAGTGAACACGGTGTATTGGGGAGACTACTTCGGCTGTTGCGCTGGACGGTCACTTTATGCGTTTTGGTGCTGATCGTCGATCTGCTGTGTGTCGCAATCCTCTGGGACGACGGCGTTGACTCCCTCAGAGAGGTAGTCGTTGCAGAGCGCAGAATACTCAGGCTGAGTGATGACGCCGAAGCAGATCTATTACTCGATACGAGCGTGGCACTGGCGTATGACTGGGTATTTGCAAAAACCGGCCTCGGTGATTGGTTGTCGATGACGCAAATAGAGCCAACGGCCAGCGTCATCAAGAGTGGCTGGGTCATTCTCGAGACCGCGATCATAGGTTTGGAGCTTTTCGCTGCGCGGCTGGCAATACTGGTTCTGAGCTTTCCGTTGTTCGCAGCAATGGGTGGAGCGGCTATCTCGGACGGGGTTTACGGTTGGTTAATGCGTAGAACCGGTGGCTCACGGGAGTCGGGTTTCATCTACCACCGAGCGAAACGAATCGGTCCAGCCTTGATGATCATGCTGTGGGTCGTGTATTTAGTGCCGCCTGTGCCCATGGATCCCCGGTGGGTCATTCCGCCATTCATTGTCTTGTTTACTGTCGCGCTGCGATTGCGCGTATCCTATTTTAAGAAACACATTTGAGTGGCGAGTACCCAGAGAGAGCGATAGACGTCACATGTCAAACTTATTTCATGCGTCCTTGGTAGCGGGGTAAAACCCCGCCCGAGAAAATTCGGTCAAGTCACGAATTGTCAATTGGCTGGTGCCCGCTCACCTTTACTAGTCGACAGTCTGGCTTGATTTAGGTCGAGCGTTGAGATGCGCGTGCTTCCCATTTATCGACAGCATGAAGCGGCCCGACCGGGCAATAGTGTTCCTTCGTGGGGACGCCCGATAGACGCGAATACAGATCATGGAATGCGCGCATCTCGCAGCCGGGTGTGGCAATAAAAGCAGAGATAATGAACGCTACACCCAAGTGCGAAAACACGTAGAGTTCCCAGCCCCAAACGGTGTGGGCTAGCAGAGTCGTTTCAATGGTCCCTTCGCTCAAGTAGCCAAAACCGCCGACCACCAGGAAGATACTCGCGCTAACCAAGGCCGGCCATTTTTTCCAGGCACGCGAAAAGCCGATATTGATGACGTAACTGATCAGGAACAGGCCGACAAGAATACCGTTCCAGACCGCCGATATTATGTGACCGTCGTCGGTGATGAGGTCTCCGGACACCTCAACCAAACCAACGACGTAAGAGAGACACAGCGCTCCAAATGCAAGCCGCACGATACGCCCAATCGGCCCGGGTCGTGCTAACGACCCTGGTTCATCAAGTTGTAAATCGGTTGTCGCCATAGTTGTCAATCCGATGGGTATTGATTTTACGACTGCAAAGCCAGCCGATCGTTCGGGTCCTGTAAGGCATCGATGATTGGGCAGTCCGGCACTTCCTTGCCTGTGCACTGCGAGGCAATGCTTCGAAGCGTTTTCTCCAGACGTTTCAGATCTTTGATTTTCTGCTTCACCATGTCGGCATGTTCCATGGTTAGCGAACGTACCTCGCTGCAGGTGTAGCCGTGATCGTCGACGAGTCCGAGTAAGCCTTCAATTTCGGCCATGGAAAAGCCGAGCTGGCGGCAACGACGAATGAAGCGCAAGCGATTGAGATGCTCCTCGCGATACATACGAAAGCCACCTGCGCTTCGCGGCGGGTTGGGCATGATGCCGCTCTTCTCGTAGTACCGAATCGTCTCTATTTTGACGCCCGTGTTCTCAGACAGCGCGCCGATTGTGAACTCATCCATCGTTTGGGCCATTGATCGCTTGACTCTGTAGTCACTACAGCCTTTATAGTCCGTCCACGCTAGATGAAATGCAAGGTCAGGACATGGACACAGTGGAAAATCAGGGCGCCGGTCGCAAACGACTGGTGGCGGCGGGCGGCCTTGTTGGAGCGATCCTCGCCTCGTCGTGCTGCATCGCACCGCTGCTGTTGATTACGCTGGGAGTCAGCGGCGCCTGGATGGGGAATCTGACGGCGCTGGCCCCGTATCAGGGCTATTTCATCGCGGCGACGCTGGTGTTTCTCGGTGCAGGGTATTGGTATGTCTACTTCAAGCCTAAAAAGGATTGCGACGATGATTCGTATTGTGCATCACCGCAGTCGGATCGCGTGGTGAAGCTGGCGCTGTGGCTTGCGACGGCGTTGGTGATTCTGGCCTTGGGCGTGAATTTTGTCGCGCCGCGCTTTCTATAGGAGATTTGTGATGAAACGTACCGTATGGGTTTTACTGTTAGCGGGGCTGCT
>DDIP01000217.1 GCA_002338605.1 Proteobacteria bacterium UBA1847
CTGCGCGGCAGGTCGGTGTCATAGCGGTTTTCGTTCAGTTCACGATCGGCATCGGCCAGCAACTGCTTGGCCTTGCCCAGCGTGATCGGCGCGTATTTGCCGACACGCGCCCGGTCGGCATCCGCCAACAGCCGACGGGTTTCACTTAAGTATTGTGCCTTGATCGCAACCAGTTCTGCTTCACGGTATAGCTGAGTTGCTTCGACTTCGCGCCGCTTCGCGTTTTTGAGGTCGCCACGCTCCATCAACTGGATGGCGCGGATAAATTTTTGCTGCGCCTGGTCCCAAAGATCCGGAGAGAGTTTCGGTGCCTGTGCATTCGCACCGTCCTGTCGACTCTTAATTGCCTGGGCAAGTGCGGTCTGTGCCAGTTTTGCCGCCTCCGCTGCGGCACGAAAATATCGTGTCGCATCCGCCGCGTCCGAGCGAACAGACTCAATATTTCGGCCGCGCTCCAGTGACGTTTCGGCGCTGCGGTATTCGCGCATGCCGTCTTCATAGTTTTTCGGTGCGTACAGCTCCGCATTGGCAGCGTCAGCCGCCAGTTTCGCCGCGTCCGCATCCTTAAAGAAAGTGTTGCGCAGTTCGTTCTGGGCGAAGCCGCTGCCAAAGGCCAGCAGCAGCATGCCTGCGAATACCGATTTCAATAGTCTGGATTTAGAGACCATGTACTTTTTCCCGTAGTTTTACGTCTGATTTCCGCCAAATGGCCTGGCGGAGAGGCTTGGATGTTACATATGCCGGCGAGCGAAATCTGTGGACCGTGTCCCTGAAGATGCAGATTTTACGCCATATACGCCTCGAGTGTGACCTGTGTCAATTTTTTGCGTATTCCGGGTCTGCGACCGGTTATTTGTGCTGTGGCTCACAGATACCAGGGGCTCCGTCACGTAGATTAGCCCCATGTCCGCGAAGTATTACACGCAGTTCATACTGACCGACGCAGATTACCGCGGCGGCAACGAGTTCTGCGGTGTAGTAGAACTGAACGCTCCGATGGAACAAAGTTCCGACTCCGCTGACATCGAAGCCATTCTGGCCCGCAATTTCGACCTGCAGCAAAACGCTGTGAAACTGGTCAGCTGGGCAAGACTGCACTGAATTTTCTGGCGTCAGATACAATTTCCCCCTGATTCTCCCGGCCTCGGCCGGGATTTTTTTTTGCAGGGATGCAATCATGCCGCGACAAATCCGCGTGCGGCTGATCTGGACAACGCCCCGTGCCCGGGTCCGTAGGACTGGGCGCTGATAGCACACATCACTGCCCTGGATGGCCGAGAGCGGCGTTTGTTCCGCGCTTTGAGTGTGCGACAATGCCTGCCGTTTTTCACCACGACAGAAACCTGAGCGCATGAGCACAGACCCCAAGTCCTTCCGCGGCATCCCGATCGTCGAAAGTGGCAAGAAATACAAGACCGAGGGCGGTTTTTCAGCCGTCAAGAATGGCGTCAAGCAGCGGCGCGACAGCCAACCGCCCGTGCGCGGTGACAAGCCCAAATGGCTGCGGGCGAAAATGCCGTCGGGTGTCGGTTACTCGAGTACTCGCAATATCGTGCACGAACATCGGCTCAGCACGGTCTGCGAGGAGTCCATGTGCCCGAACATCGGCGAGTGCTGGAACGCCGGTACCGCCACCATTATGGTCATGGGCTCGGTCTGCACGCGCGCCTGCCGTTTCTGCGCGGTCGACACCGGTAACCCGAAGGGCTGGCTGGACGCCGAGGAGCCACTGAACTCGGCGAAAGCCGTGCAGCTGATGGGACTCGAGTATGTTGTCATCACGTCGGTCGATCGCGACGATCTCGACGACGGCGGCGCGGCGCACTACGCGGCCTGCGTTCGCGAAATCAAGAGACTCAATCCCAACACGGCCGTTGAGGCCCTGACGCCGGACTTCAACGGCGTTCGAGCGCACGTCGAACAGGTTGTGGATTCCGGACTGGAAGTCTTCGCGCAAAACGTCGAGACAGTCAGGCGCCTCACGCACCCGGTGCGTGACCCGCGCGCCAGTTATGAGCGGACGATCGAGGTTCTGCGACATGCCAAGGCGCACCGCCCCGACGTACTGACAAAGACCAGCCTGATGCTTGGCCTGGGTGAGCGCGACCACGAAATCATGGAAACCATGCAGGACCTGCGTGCCGCGAACGTCGATATCCTGACGCTCGGCCAGTACCTGCGGCCGACACCCAATCACCTGCCGGTCGAGCGCTATGTCACGCCGGACGAATTCAACGCGTACCGGGTCGAGGGCCTAGAGAAAGGTTTCATGGAAGTTGTCGCCGGCCCCATGGTGCGCTCAAGTTACCGGGCGGAGCAGGTCCTGCAAAAGAACAATGTTGGCATCGCAATATGACTGAATTCCTGGCCGAGTACGGCCTGTTCCTTTTGAAGATGATCACCATCGTCGTGGGCATCGTTGTCGTGATCGGGTTCGCGGCGTCTGCCGGGCGTAAGGCGCAGCAGGAAGGTCTCGAAGTCGAGAACCTGAACAAGAAACACCAGTCAGTGGTCGATGCGCTGCGCGCTGCGATATCGAGCAAGGGTCAACGCAAGCTGGCGGCAAAAGCGCGCAAGAAGAAAGACAAGGCCAGTGCCAAAGAGGATTCCAGTCGCGCGCGCAGTTTTGTCATCAATTTCAAGGGTGACCTGAAAGCGAGTGCCGTCCCGTCATTGCGCGAGGAGGTCAGTGCGATTCTCGACGTCGCAACACAGGACGACGAGGTCATCGTGCGCCTCGAGAATCATGGCGGTGTGGTCCACGAACACGGCCTGGCGGCGTCGCAGCTGGCGCGCATTCGTGATCGCAATATCCCGCTGACCGTTTGTGTCGACAAGGTCGCCGCAAGTGGCGGCTACCTGATGGCTTGCGTTGCGAGCCGGATCGTTGCGGCACCGTTTGCAATCCTGGGCTCGATCGGTGTGCTGGCGCAGATTCCGAATTTCAATCGCATGCTGGACAGCCACGGTGTCGACTTTGAACAGGTCACAGCGGGCGAACACAAGCGCACAGTGACAATGTTTGGCAAAAATACCGATGCGGACAGGGCCAAACTGAAAGAAGAACTCGAAGATGTTCACGCGCTGTTCAAGGAAGCCGTCGCGCGATACCGCCCGGACCTCGATCTCGACAAAGTTGCGACCGGCGAACACTGGTATGGAACGCGCGCGCTCGAACTCGGCCTTGCCGACGAGTTGCAGACCAGCGATGAATTGCTGAGCGTGCGCGCGGCTGAACGGGATCTTTACTCAGTCGTGTACAAGATCAAGCAGCCATTGCAGAAACGACTGCTGGGTGGTATCGACGGTGCGCTTGAAAAAGCGGATGCTGCGGGCTGGCGTCGGCGTTTCGAGTCACAGCTGCCACGCTGATGCGGACTCGGCGGAACCGGCGGCCGCTTTCGCGGTCGAATGATTGACGGGGTCAAACGCGGTTAGCGTCGTTATAATCCCCGCATAACACGAGGTCTGTATCGCCATGAATTTTTCCAGGTTGCTGATTGCGCTGATCGTCTTTTTGGCGATTGCGGCGTGTTCCACGTCGCCGACCGGTCGGCCCCAGCTTATTACCAAGTCGGACGCCGAACTCGAGGCGCAGGCTGCAGCAACGTTCAACGCGTATCGCTCGACGCTGCCGCTGACGACAGATCGTGCCAAGATCGACTTTGTTGCCTGTGTCGCTCAGGCCATCGTTACCGAACTGAATCCGCCTTACAGTGACATCGAATGGGAACTCGCCATTTTTGAAGACAAGCAGGTCAACGCATTCGCGATGCCAGGGGGCAAGATCGGCGTTTACACCGGCATCCTCGAGATTACCGAAGACGAGCATCAGCTGGCTGCTGTCATCGGCCATGAAATCGCGCACGTTACGGCGCGCCACGTCAATGAACGTGCGTCGCGCGGCACACTGACCAGCATTGGAATCGAAGCGCTCGCCGTCATCATGGGCGGCGGATACACGGGCGGTGCATACACGGCCAGCCAGGTTTTAAGCGCCGGTGCCGCGCTGGGCATGGAGCTGCCGATGGGTCGTGGCCAGGAATCGGAAGCTGACGTGGTCGGACTTGAGTACATGGCGAAGGCCGGATTCGACCCGCGGGCTGCAGTCGACCTTTGGCAGAACATGTCGCAGGCCGGCGGCAAGAAACCGCCGGAGCATTTGTCGACTCACCCGGCCAGCGAAACGCGCATCGAAAACCTGATCAGCCAGTGGCAAAAGACACTGCCGATCTACAACCAGGCTTTGGCTGAAGGCAAGAATCCGCAGTGCAAAAAGACCTGGTAGTGACCGGAGGTCCCGGGGAGCAGGGCTTTAAGGATCATTTCTCCTGCCCGGCGCCGGGTTTCCTGGCCCTTGAAACTCAAAGTCAGCCGACCGAATACGCTGCTAGAATAGGCGCCTTGCCACACGGATCGATCGCTTGCCGCACTCCAGACACTTCCTGAACCGAATATCCCTGCTCGCCGCACTGTTGATCATTGGCGGCTGTGAAACGCTCGATGGCTTCATGGCAGGGCTCAAGAAAAAGCCAGGACCCGATGTCGTTGCGTTCGAAGACCGACCCGTCGTTGACCCGATCGACGCGAATACCTTCGTGCTGGAATCCGACGAGCAAACGCTTGTCGGCGAACCGCAGATTGTATTCACCGGGCCGGACGACACCTTTTCAGATCTCGCACGTACTTACGGACTCGGCTATGACGAACTCTTGGCCGCAAACCCGGGCATTGATCCCTGGCTGCCGGGTGAGGGCACGGCGATCCTGCTACCAACGCAATTCGTCTTGCCGGACGCACCGAAACGCGGCGTGATCCTCAACATCGCAAGCAAACGTCTTTTTTACTATCCCGAAGTCACGGACGGAGAGTTGCCGAAGGTCCTGACCTATCCGATCGGCATCGGACGTGTCGGCTGGGAAACGCCGCTGGGCGAAACGACGGTTGTCGCGAAAGCAGAAAACCCGACCTGGTGGGTTCCGGCGTCAGTGCGCCAGGAACATGCCGATGCCGGTGATCCGCTGCCCTCGATTGTTCCGCCCGGCCCCGATAACCCGCTGGGTACGCGTGTACTGAAGCTCAACATGCCCGGCTACCTGATCCACGGCACTAATCAGCCCTATGGCGTCGGCATGCGTGTCAGCCATGGCTGCGTTCGGCTGTACCCCGAGAACATCGAATTTCTCTATACGCTGGTCGATATCGGCGAAGTCGTGACAATCATGAATGAGCCCTACCAGATGGGCCGGTTAAACGGACGACTGTATTTTGAAGCGCATCCACCGCTCGAAGATGATGAGATCCCGGCCGCTGAGCGATTGCAGCGCGTGCTTGACGCGCACAACAGCTCCGACGGGCAAGCCCTGAATGCGCACCTTCATGACCATGTTGCCGCGCTGGCGCAAAATCCGAATGGCGTGCCGACCAGCATCGTCGAATACGATGCTGCGGAAGTACTGGCACGTGCGCGCGTCGTACACAATATCGTCGAGCCCGATCCCAACGAACCGACACTGTCGGAGGTTCGCGAAATGATGGAAGCCATTGAGGCCGAGATCGAAGCGGACGCTGCTGTCTCGTCGCCGCAGTAAGCCTTTCGCTAATCGTAATAACGCGCGAATTGTTCCGGTAGCCGATCGCGTTGCGGATGGCCCTCGCCGAAGGTCGGCAACGGCCGCGAGTTGTGCGTGTTCCAGAACAGGTAGCGTGCATCACTGTCGCTGGTGTTGAGATCGTGGAGCAATGCCGCCATTGCCTTGCCGGTGTAGGTCGTCTCGAGGCGCAGATTCAGTGCATGAGATGCGAAGTCGACGGCGTGCTCCGTGATGTCGTCAACCGCAGCGTAAGCACCGGCGAAAAAATCACTGCGCCAGACGATCGGCGTATTTGAGCCTGCGTCGGCGGGAATCGATGGATCCATCGTATTGAGCAGAACCGCCGTTTTTCGGATGAGTCGCTCCAGCACTTCCCGGCGGGTGAAGCGGTTGTCGGCGACCCGAACCGCTTGAATTTCGATAGCAAGCCCCGCGAGATCCAGTCCGATCGCGAGTCCTGCAACACTGCCCATGGTGCCATTGGCCATGTAGATGCGATTTGGCGCGTCCAGTTCTCCGTTCGTAATTTGCTGGGCGAGCTCAAGACCTGCATTGACAAAACCCAATGCGCCGAGCCAGCAGGTCCCGCCCAGCGGGATGACCCAGGTATTGCGGCCCTGGAGTGTGCGTCGGTACAGTTCAAGGTGATCGACAGCGCCTCCCCATTTGATCAGCTCGGTGCCGAGCTCAAGGTGCATGTCGAGCGTTTGCCGAATGCGCGGTGTACGGACCTGGTGAGCGAGAAAACAGCTGCATTCGAACCCCAGCTGCCTCGCGTGCATCGCAGTCGCGAGCGCATGATTCGAACCGACCGCGCCGAAAGTTGCCACGCGTTCGGCGCCACGGTCTTTGGCGCGACGAAAAATGTATTCCAGTTTACGTATCTTGTTACCGCCATACAGGTCACTGGTGAGGTCGTCGCGTTTCACCAACAGGCGGCGAATCCCTCTCTGAGTCTCGAGTTCATGACAGGAAACCGGCGTCGGCAATGTCGCGATTGGCAGCTTTTCAAGTCTGTCTGCAAGCCTGGGATACGCTTTCCGGAGGGAGTCGCTCATGATCAAAGAGATTAACCAAGTGCATAGGTGAGCGCGAGTGTTTAGAATACGGGCACGCTAATCTGACCGAGTTCGGAGACAGGTTTGTCAGATGCAGTTGACCGCGGTATCACGGTCACCGAAATCGCAGCGATGGATCAGCCCATCGATGTGTGTCCAGAAACCACGGCCGCTTTCGTTGGCCGTGCGCTTCGTGGTCCCCTGAATACACCCGTTTTGGTAAGCAACTTTGGCGAGTTCCGTCGTCGTTTCGGCGATGTCTGGGCGCACTCCAGCCTTGGGCCCGCTGCCAGGCAATTTTTCGAACATGGCGGTATGCGGTTGTTCGTCGTGCGCGTCGCCAACAACGCGCGCGGTGCCATGCTCTGTTTGCCCGCCAGCGGGTCTGCGCTGGTGTTGAGAGCCACAGAACCCGGCTCGACCGAGTTTATCCGCGCTGCGGTCGATTACGATGGCATCGATGACGATGATCATTTCAATCTGACGCTGCAGCGTGTCAATCCGGGTACCGGGCTGGTCATTGACCAGGAGTTTTACAAGGGTTTGTCGTGGAAGGATGACGCGGCGAAATTCGTTGCAACGGAATTACTCACCTCGGATATTGCGCGGGTGGAATCACCATTGCCAACGCATCGTCCGGAACGCACGACCCGCTCCGGACGTTCATACGAATCGACCTACGTCGATCATGCACAAGCGGGCACGGATGGCACGGAATTGTCGAACTACGACCTGGTCGGGTCGCGCCGGGACCGTCGCGGTCTTTTCGCACTCGAGCAAATCGAACATTTCGATCTGCTTTACCTGCCGCCACCGGGGAAGGGCAGGGACGTCGGCCCTGCAGCGATTCTTGCAGCTGAAATGTATTGTCGGCAGCGAGGCGCCATGTTGATCGTTGACCCGCTGCCCGAATGGACAAGCGCCGAGGCGGCGGTTGCCGGCGTGCGCGATCTCGGCTATGCCAGTCCGAACCTGCTTGGCTATTTTCCGCGCATCATGGTGCAGGGCAGCGATGACGGCGTCGCCCGGCCGGCAGGCGGGGCCATTGCAGGACTGTTGTGCAAGCAGGACCGCAGCTATGGATCCTGGCGGTCGTTGGAACAACAAGGCCTGACCTTGCAGCGCCGCTTGCGCCCGGTGATCGAGCTGTCTGACGATGACCAACGATTGTTACTGCGCGCGGGCCTCAATTCAATTCGGCGTGGATCGATTGGCAAGGTACAGGTCTGCGGCTCAGTGACGATGGGACGTGGAAGCGAGGCCTACGCAACCTATGCGCATCTCCCGGTTCGACGCTTCTGTTTGCAGCTGATTAACACCATCGCGCGCGCGACGCGCTGGGCAGTTTTCGAGCCTGAAGACGACACGCTGGCAGAGCGACTGCATGTCCAGGTCCTGAGCTACCTTAATTGTTTGCATGATCTTGGCGCCTTCGCAGACGGGAGCTTCGTCGTACAGTGCGACGCCGGGGTCAGCAATCGCCCGGACAGCAAGGAACATGGCGTGACCATTCTGCTGGTGTTCCATCCGGTGGCGAGCGATGAGCCGATTTCACTCACGCTGCACCAGACGGCCTCGGGTTTTCGGGTCGGCAGTACGGCCTTCGGACTTACCATAAGAAGCCCGAACGCCTGATTTAGCATCCAGGTCTGTCATTCAAGCATCGCTAACGGATTCAATTGAGGCGACGGTTTAGTTTCGCTGCAGTTGGCGTGGCGGCGCGGTTATCGCCCTCGTCGCCATAAATCTGCAGCCCGTTGAACGGTTCGATAATTTCGTCTATGTGGATTTGGAGGCGTTGATGGCGAGCACCCGTTGGTCGGCACCCAGCGCTTCCCTGCTGCCGTCGAGGTGCAGACGGGTGTTGCCGGGCATGAATGGGATATGCGCGAGGCATATCAAGCACTTATGGCTGACTTGGACCGTGTGCCGATCGACAGCGAGGCCGTGATGAAGCATGTGAATACTGCACTTCTGGCCGAGAACCAGGTCAAGAAGAAACAGCTTGCGATGCTCGTCAAACTCAGGAACCTGCTGACTTCAGAACAGATTGACTATCTCGAGTCGGTGGTGGCGAAAAAATAAGCGGACCTGGTTCCTCGATCCCGGAGACCAAAAAGGCAAGAATATGATCAGGAAGGTATGACGATGAATCGAATTAGCTCAGTCCTGGTGCCTGTGCTGCTGACGCTCGCCGGTTGTGGCGGTGGCGGTGCGAGTGGC
>DDIP01000164.1 GCA_002338605.1 Proteobacteria bacterium UBA1847
GACCGCGTATTGGCCTGGTCCTCGGCGGGGGTGGTGCGCGTGGCGCGGCGCACGTCGGCGTACTAAAAGAGCTCGAGCGCCTGCGAATTCCTGTCGATGCCATCGCCGGTACCAGTATGGGCGCGATTGTCGGTGGCTTGTACGCGACCGGTATCAACGCCAATGAACTTGAACAGCTGGTCAGGACGATCGACTGGACCGGCACACTGTCGGATAAGCCCGAAAGACAGGACTTGAGTTTTCGCCGCAAACAGGATGAGCGGGAATTTCCGATCAACTTCGAGCTCGGCGTGCGTAAAGGTGACCTGCTTCTTCCGAAAGGCGTCATCCAGGGGCAGAAACTTGACCTCTTGCTGCGCAAGTTGACCTTGTCGACATCTCATATCAAAAACTTTGACGACCTGCCGATTCCGTTTCGCGCCATTGCATCGGATATCGTTGCCGGCGAGGCTGTCGTCCTCGGCAGTGGCGATCTCGCGAAGTCGCTGCGCGCCAGTATGTCCGTGCCCGGCGTTTTTTCACCGGCACGAATCGACGGACGGCTGCTGGTTGATGGTGGCATCGTGGGCAATCTTCCGATCGATGTCATGAGGGACATGGGTGTGGATATCATCATTGCGGTCGATGTCGAGTTTCCGCTGTACAAGTCCGATGAGTTGGAGTCGGTACTGACGATATCGGAGCAGATGCTGACAATCATGATTCGCAAGGAAACGTTGCGGCAGATCGAAACACTCGGTGACCGGGACATACTGATCAGACCGCAGCTGGGAGTCTACGCATCGAGCAATTTCGCGGATGTCGCCGAGACGATGGAACCCGGTCAAACGGCAGTAGTCGAGCAGCAGCAACGTCTCAGGGGACTGTCGATGTCTCCGGAAGACTGGAATAGCCATCTGGCGCAACGAAAAATTATTCCAAGGGAGAACGAGAGGCTGGCATTCGTCCGTGTTGTACATGACGGCAAACTTGCGTCGCGAGTCTTCGAGTCGCGCCTGAATGTGAAGGCGGGTGACCCGATTGATGCGGAGCTGCTCGCGCAGAACGCGAATCGCTTGTACGGGTTGCAATTGTACGAACATGTTGGCTATCAGCTGATTGATGAGAATGGTGCAACCGGTGTCGAGTATCGTGCCACTGCAAAAAGCTGGGGACCGAACTTCCTGCAATTCGGCATGTCGCTCGAAGACGATATTGAAGGTTCGACCTCTTTCAATCTTGCGGCTCGCCTGACGAAAGCGGGCCTGAACCGGCTTGGAGCCGAGTGGCGTACGGACTTGCAACTGGGTACTGACCCGACGGTACGCAGTGAGTTCTACCAGCCATTAAGCTTCGATTCACGCTGGTTCTTCGCTCCCCGAATGGAGGCCGGTCAATCCAATCTGAACGTATTTTCCGGCGACCGGGCCGTTGCCCGCTATCGCGTTTCACAAGGCGACCTGGGTTTCGATGTCGGCCGCGAACTCGGAACGGTCGGTGAATTCAGGGTAGGTATCTATCGCGGCGCCGGCAGTGCGCGTGTCAAAGTCGGTGACCCGGCACTTGGCAACCTGGAATTTGAAACCGGCGGCGCGTTCGCGCGACTGCGTGTGGACTCGACCGACAGTTCCCGATTTCCCAGGAGCGGTGTTTTTGGTGACGTCGTCTGGAACCTGTCTCGGCCGGGACTGGGATCTGACAACAAGTTCGATACGATCGAAGGAGACTTCAGCCGCACCTTCAGCCATGGCAAGAGCAGTGTACAGCTCGGCCTGCGCTTTGCGACAACGTTGAGTTCGGACAATACCGTGCAGGATTTTTTTCCAATGGGCGGCTTCCTGAACTTGTCCGGTCTGGAGCAAGGCGAAATCAGCGGCCCCCACGCCGCATTGGCGCGGGTCATCTACTATCGGCAGGTTGGGGATACGACCGGCGATTTGTTTGAAACCCCGATTTACATAGGCGTATCAGCCGAGGCCGGCAACGTGTGGCAGACAAGGTCTGCAATCGATTTTGACTCCATGCGAATCAACGGCAGTATTTTCGCCGGGATGGATTCCTATTTCGGCCCGGTATTCCTGGCGGCCGGGTTCGCGGAGCATGGCGAAACGAACGTATACCTTTTTATCGGGGCGCTGCCTCGCTAGCGGCTGATTTTTTCGAGGACTTGTGTTGGCGAGTCTGTGGTCCGGTAGTAGCCGTGGCGGGTGGCCATTTTCTCGAAGGCTTTGTCGCGTTCCTGTTCGCTGGCGTACCAATGCAGCCGTTCCCAGTCATCGCCAAGGACTTTTCTGAGAGTATCCGTTGCCGGCAGCGTGACGCGGATGCCGAACCGGCGTTCGCGGCCTGCAACCGAGGGGTCAACCAGGTTGTGTTGATGGCAATAATCCACTTTGATTCCCGAGATTCGTTGTCGCTGCGGGATTATACGCACAGTCTGCCGCTGTAATCAGCCCCGCCGGCCGCGGTCAGCACTGCCTTCGCGATCGGACCAGCCGATCAGGGTCCTTGTAACGAAAATGTAGACCGGCTTGACCAGCGCCTTCCAGGCGCGAGATGCCAGCGAGGGTGAATTCAAAATCGCCTGCTCGCGCTTGGTCAACAGATCCGGCCGATAGGTTCGCTTGTGCTTTAGCAAGTGCCGAATGTCTTCGCGGGCAGCCGCGCGAAAAAAACGGCCGCGGCTGGCGGACAGGGAGGCCAGTTGAAAATCCACGAATCCGGGTGAACCGTCGTCGCAGACCAGGATGTTTGGTTCTTTTGCGAGGTCGTTGTGTACTACGCCAGCTCGATGAATACGGCGCAGCAGGCGTGCAGCGTCGTTGAAGAACCTCGGCTCTGTCGGTCTTGCCTCGTACATTGCAATGCCGGACAGGAAACTTCGGTAAAGCGTCGTCCGATCGTTTCGGAGCAACTGGGGTACTCCCGTAATCCCGTCGACGGCCACGAGGGCGCGAGCTTCGCGGCGCATGAGTTTCCTTGCCAGCCAGGCCAGCCACCATCGCGCGGCGCCTGTGTCGCGCAGAATCATTGGGCCGCCACTATCTGTAATGCGCCAAACCTCGCCAAACAGGTCCTTTTTTAGCAACTCTTTGTCTTGCACTGGCCCTCGCCGCTGAAAATACAGAGAATACAGCAATCGATTTGACAGGACGCGATGTGGCGGGCGATCCAACTGAAACAGACCCCAACCTGCAACGCATTGACCTTGATGCGACGGGAGAGTTTTTCAGCGTCGGAAGCGCGCTGCATGCGGTGCGTGCCGGTTACATTCAGCGGCGCGCTGACAAGCTCTTGTACGACGCAATTTCGGCAGGACGCTATGCGCACGTCGTTGCACCTGCGCGCAGTGGCAAGTCAAGCCTGATCGCGGCCACAAGTGCGCGCCTGGAAAGCAATGGCTACAAGGTTGCGATTCTGGATCTCGCGCAACTTGGGGGTCGGGACAGCGGCACCGAATCGGGACGCTGGTACTACAGTGTTGCGTATCGCCTGCTGCGTCAATTGCGTATTCGCTACGACCTGCAGTCCTGGTGGCAGGACAAATCCATATTGAGCAACCGGCAACGGCTGTTTGAGTTCTATTCTGAAGTCATTCTGCAGCATGTTCCGGAGCAGATCGTTGTCTTTGTTGACGAAATTCAATGCATAGAAGATCTTGGCTATGCCGACCAGCTGCTGAGCAGTATTCGGGTCGCCCACAACGCGCGCACCACGGACCCGGATTTCACACGCTTAAGTTTCGTGCTTCTCGGCGAATGCGACCCGATCAGCCTGATCAAGGAAGCTGAGCTCTCACCGTTCAATGTCACGCAGCAGATCCCGCTTGATGATTTTTCACGGCAGGAGATAGGCCTGTTCGCGACCGAGCTGAATCGAGAGCGCGACGAAGCGGAACGTGCCCTTGACCGTATTTACCACTGGACTCATGGACAACCCTATCTGACACAAAAGCTGGCGCGGGCGGTCGCACGTGAAGGGCAGGTTGACGACATCGACGAGACGGTCGATCGGCTGGTATTTCATCAGCTCGCAGGGCGTGCAGCATTGCACAATGAACCGCACATGAGCCATATTCATCGCGCGATCGCAACCGGCGACAAGCGATGCGAGCCGCTGCTGAATCTTTACGGCAAGATACGCAAGGGAATCAAGGTCTCTGCCGACCTTGGCTCACCGCCGCAGCGACGGCTGATGGCAATTGGCTTGCTGACGATTGATGAAGACATCAACCTCAAGGTTCGCAACCGGATTTACGAAGCTGTATTTACCGCGCGCTGGGCAAATGAAAATCTGCCGACTCGACTCAAAGTACCCGCTATCGCTGTCGGAATTTTTGTTCTGATGACGCTGATTCCGTTCTGGTATACGCAGTGGTTGCCACTGCCATACGCCCGCACCATCGCATCCGAGACGGTGGACCTGCAGGCCGCCACCGAAGCTTATGAGAATTTGCGGTCTTTTCCAGGGCATACGGAGGCCGCCGAGAATATCTATCGTGGTTTTCTGCAGCAGCGAGCATTTTCTGCGACCGATGAATCGGAAGTGCTTGAAATTGCCGAACTGGCCTCAGGGTTGAGCCATCCGGGAAGACTCGCAGACGAGATTGTGGCTGCCTTCTGGGATCGGCAGGCGCGCGAGGCCATTCGGCGCGAAGAACGCGATACCGCTTTACTGGCGAGAATCAAGGCCTTTGCTCTGCCAACACCCGTTCGGCGCCAGCACGCAGCGGCGCTGTTGAGCGATGACTACCCGTTGCTGTTGCGGACCTTGCCCGAACTTCCGGATGGGAGCGCCGTTTTTGATGCCGTCGGCATGATTTTGACAACAGCGGTCGGTGCGGAAATCAGCCAGTTCACGTATACGCCGCAAGGACTGCAAAAGCGTGAGCCGTGGTCGATAACGGCGCTGGAAGTCAGCCCACTGGTACGCCGTGTCATTGTCGACCGGGAAGGTACTGTCAATCGCATTGGATTGACGCTGAACATCAGCCATACGCGTATTGCGGATCTGAGGATCAAGATAATTGCACCATCCGGCAGAACGGTTGAGATCGAGACAGGCCTGGAACATGCATCCAGCAACGATGATATCCGGATTCCGGCGGCCCAACTTGACGAGCTGCTCGGTGAATCATTGAGTGGTACCTGGAGTATCAGTGTCCGCGACGAAAGCCTGGGCGTCGCCGGTCAGCTGGTCGGCTGGAACTTAAAGCTTAATTCCCAGGGAGTCGTGGAGTATTTTCAACGGGGATTGAATATTCCCGATCCACTTGAGCGTGAAACGGACAATATCTGGTTTGACCGCACCGGCCGCTACGCTGTTGCACGCGCCATGCAAAGCGACAGTGCGCGCATCTGGGACCTGGCATTCGCCGAACCGGTCCGCGCGGTCGCGCTTCCCGAGAGCGAAATCCTGATCGGTCTTGATGCCTCAGCGCGTCGCCTGGTCACCGCGACACAGAACACGGTCAACCTGTGGGACACGACAACCGGTGACAGGGTTGACAGCCTGTCGGTCGGTGCGGCCAGCAATCGGGCAGTGCTGACACCGGACGGATCCGGTTTGTTTGTCGAGCGGCGCAATGATTTTGAAACGCGGCTTGAGGTCTGGAGCCTGGATGACGCAGCTCTGGCGTCCGAAGTTGTCGTCGCCGGCGTGCCCGCGCTGGTTACAATCGACGCCGCTGGCCGGCGGGTTGCCGTCGCGGATTTCGACCGTGCCGTACGTGTCTGGGACCTGCAGACGGGTGCACTGCTCGGGCAATTCGATCTGGCAACCCAGCCCAGCATGATTCAACTGTCGGCAGATGGCGCTACTCTGGGTGCTGTGTATTCGGGTGCGGGTCTGTCCGTCTGGGACGTCGACAAACCATCTCGTCCGTTGCTGGAGGACCTGGGTCCTGGCAACTGGCAGATGGCGTTTTCGCCGTCGGGTAGCCTCTTTGCCGCCGGAAGGCCACAAACCGGTTTTCAGTTGTTCAGCAGCGAGGACGGTCGCTTGATCGGACCCCCACTGGGCGTACGAAAGTCTGAAGAAGGCACCGACCTGCTGGCATTCAGTCAAAACGAAAAACTGCTGCTGACCGGCAGTAAGAATGATCGCTTGCGATTCTGGCGGGTGCCGGGTCCTAACGTTAGCGAAAACCGTGCGCAGCAAGCTGAAAGTCACATGATCTGGAATCCGGCAGGCGACCGTCCGCTGGTCGCGGCACCGGGTGGCCGGTTTGTCGCGATCGGTGACCCAAATGGCCATGTGCACGTTCTGCCGGTCAGCGGTTCTTACGAGGAACTCGCAGCAATAAGCGACGACGTCAGTTTCGTTGGACATCGCTCCGATGTCCGGAAGCTGGCGATCGATTCTACTGGACGACTGATCGCAAGCGTCGCGACCGACAATACGCTCCGAGCCTGGCGCTCGATCAATGGCGAACCCTTGCCCTTTATGGCTGAAATCGACGGGCCACCAGTGACACATCTTGCATTGTCGCCGGCCGGATCGGTCGCGGGTGTGTTGAACGGTAGTCGGGTTTCGATTCTTGACATGTCGAATGGGAATCTACTGGCCGAATTTGATTCCGGTGTGGCCAATACCGGGCTCACCTTTGCGTCTGAAGAAAACCTCTACATCGGTGATCAAAACGGTGCGTTGCAGCTGCTTAACCGCGGTGCTGACGGCAACTGGCACACGCAGCAGGTGTTCCAGAGCCCGCAAGGCATACGTCTGCTGAAGGCCTCACCGCGGGGCGACTACCTGATTCTGGTGGA